>JAPOZF010000214.1 GCA_026706165.1 Gemmatimonadota bacterium | reverse complement strand
CGAAATCCCGGCCGAAGGCCCCTTCCGACTCGCGAACATCGGCAACGGCGAAGCGGATGTTCAGGTCCCGGCTTGCCGCTTCCGACTCCGCCCTCGCGACCGCCTTGGGACTGAGGTCGGATCCGAACACTTCGTACCCCCGCTGCGCCAGGCCGATCGCCTGGGTTCCTGTTCCGCACGAACAGTCCAGGACAACCGGTTCACTCGCGGAAGACCCGCGTCCGATCAGCCGGTCCAGCGCCGACGACTGCCGTTCGATTGCCGATTCCCAGTCCGCATACACGCAATGGTATTCGGCAGCGAGATCGTCGTAGAACTGTTTTACGGATTCGCTCAATTTTCGTCCCGTGGTTCACGACGCCCGGGGAGGGCGTAGACCGTTCCTGAACTCGAAAACGTGCCCGGTTCACCAGTGTCAGCGTCAGGCCTGATGATGGCTGTGATCCGGCAAAGGGGATTCGGCGGCACCGGGATCTCCCTGCAAAATAAGGCTCGGGCGAGGAACCGGACCGTTCCCCCCGTATCTTTCAACCGGAAGAGCAAGGATACAACCCTTTCCGCAACGCCCAGGAAACAGCATGGCCAGACGCAAGAGCAGGTCCCGGTCGCGGGACGTGACCGGCGGGGGAGACGTTCCCCGCACCTTCGAGACAAGGACCGCGGACTTCAACTACAGGCGCATCGAGTCGATGGTGCCGATGCGCGACGGCGTCAAGCTGTTCACGCTGATCCTGATCCCGGACGGCGCCGCGGGGAAGATGCCGGTCGTGCTGACGCGGACTCCCTACAACGCCGGGAACCGCGCCTCGCGCAGCGACAGCCCCGACATCGCCATGGTCCTGCCCGCCGCCGACGAAGCCCTCGTGCGCGACGGCTACATCCGCGTCTACCAGGACGTGCGCGGCCGCTTCGGCTCCAGGGGCCGGTACACCATGACCATGCCCCTGCGCGGGCCTTTCAACGAAAGCGGCGTCGACCAGGTCACCGACGCCTGGGACACGGTCGCGTGGCTGGTGGAGAACGTCGAGGGGAACAACGGCCGCGTCGGCATCACCGGCGCCTCCTACGACGGCCTGCTGACCCTGATGGCGCTCCTCGACCCGCACCCGGCGCTGAAGGCCGCGGTCCCCGTCAACGCCATGGTCGACTCCTGGCTCGGGGACGATTTCTACCGGCACGGGGCCTTCCGCACCGTCATGCTGGAGTACGTCTACCGCCAGACCTCGACCCGGAAGGCCGGCAAATCCATTCCCTGGGGCTACCATGACAACTACCAGGCGGTGCTCGAGGCCGGCTCCATCGGCGAGCTGGGCCGACGCTACGGGGCCGACCGGCTGCCGGCCTGGAAGCGCCTCCTGGCCCACCCGGCCTACGACGACTACTGGAAGGACCAGGCCCTGCAGGAGCAGCTCGCCCGGGCGCCGCGGCGCGTTCCCGTGCTCACCGTGCACAGCCTGTTCGACGCCGAGGACCTGTACGGCCCGATCCTCAGCCATGAGGCCATGGCCCGCAACGACCGGAGGGGAACGCGCACCCACCTGGCCATCGGGCCGTGGTCCCACGGACAGACGAGCGGGGAAGGCTCGGAGCTGGGAAGCCTGAAGTGGGGGGAGGACACCTCCCTGCGCTTCCGCCGCGAGATGCTCAAGCCCTTCTGGGACCGCCACCTCAAGAGGAAGAGGCAGGCGGGGCCGCTGCCGCCGGTGCTCGCCTTCGAGACCGGCGCCAACCGCTGGCGGCAGTACTCGAGCTGGCCGCCGGTGGAGGAGACGGAATCCCGGCGGCTCTACCTGCAGCCGGAGGGGGGACTCTCCTTCAAGCCCCCCCGGGCAGGGGAAAGCCGCACCGGGTACGTCTCGGACCCGGCCAAGCCGGTGCCCTACCGGGTGCGTCCGATCCCGCCTGCCTTCGGCGGGGAGTCGACCTGGTCGCGGTGGCTGGTCGACGATCAGCGGCCCTTCTCCGACCGCACCGACGTGCTCGTCTTCGTCGGCGAGCGCCTGCGGGAACCCCTGACCCTGTGCGGAGGGCCGACGGCGACGCTCTACGCCTCGACCACCGGCACCGATGCCGACTGGGTCGTCAAGCTCATCGACCTATACCCCGACGAGGTTCCGGCGGAGCCGGCGATGGGGGGTTACCAGCTGATGATCTCCGGCGACATCCTGCGCGGCCGCTACCGCGAGAGCTTCGGGAAAGCGGCCCCGATCCAGCCTGGGCAGGTGCTGCCCTACCGCATAACCATGCCCCACGTCAACCACACGTTCCTGCCCGGGCACCGCATCCTCGTGCAGGTGCAGAGCTCGTGGTTCCCGGTCTACGACCGCAACCCGCAGACCTTCGTCGAGGAGGTCGCCTGGGCCCGGCCGGAGGACTTCCGCAAGGCGACCCACGCCGTCCACCACGGCCGCGGGGCGGCCAGCTTCGTCGAGCTGCCGGTGCGCCTGCAGCCGCGGGATTGACCCCGGCGGGATTTGAAACTCCGCCTCAGTCCAGGGTCATCTCCCAGGCAGCCAGTCCTTCGATCACCGCCTGCCCGTTCTTCACGACCAACCCCACGCGGCGCGGAACGGCCCCGGTCTGTCCCGGGATCCGCGACGTGTTGAACGTCTGCACGTAGAGGTCGTCGAGGTAGACCTCGAACATGTTCCGGCGCAGCAGGAGGCGCAGCCGGTGAGTTGGCGAGCCTGAGGTGGCCGTCGCCGTCTGTGGAGAAGCGCTTGAGGGGGGGCAGCCAGACGTCCCCCATGCGGTACCCCCAGCCGTCGTACATGTAGCTGCTGGCGAGGAACTCCCGCCCGGTCCGGCAGGGTCTCGCCCAGAGATGGACGGACCGGCCGGAGTGGCCGCTCAGGCGGTAGGCGCCGGCATCCGGCCGGAACGGGCCATAGACGGAGTCTCCGGTCAGGGTGAAGACGCAGTAGCCGCGGTTGCCGGCGTACCGGTCAGCCCCAGCTGGCGGTGAAGTCGTCGACCTCGAAGTCCTCCGGCATGTCGTAGAAACGGTAGCGCGTGCTGGTGACGTGCATCATCGGCTCGAACTGTTCGTCCTCGGCCCGCAGCCTGGCGTCGAGAGGCTCGAAGAGCTGCCACAGCTGTCCGGCCTCCTGCGCGGTGAAGCGGTCGCGCAGCGGTTCCATCAGGTTGACGTAGAACGCCCCCGCGGCGGCGCGCCGCTCCTCCTCGCTGGCCCCCGGATCGCAGTACGCCGGCAGCGCCTTCGCCGCCTTGGACAGCAGCGCCAGGGCGACCATGCGCCCCTGCTCTCCGGGGTGGAGCCGCGCCAGGCCGTCGCGGAAAGCCCCGGCATCCCGGTCGATCATCGCCCGGAAGATCCCGCAAATGAGGTCGATCTCCGCGGTGTACAACTCATCGAAGAGCTCGAACTGCTTCCTCGACTCCGGGGAGAGCCGGTCGGCGAACTCGAGGTCCCAGCCGTGCCCGGCGTAGTAGGGGAAGATGCGGCTTGCGAAGCAGCGGTACCCGAGGTGGAGGGTGCGGCGCAGCCGGGCTGTGTAGTTGCTGCCCCAGTGCAGGATCATGTTGCTGTAGGCGACGCCGTCGCCGGCCTCGAGCTCGACCGGGATGCTTCCCGGCATCGGCGCCCGGGCGTCGAAGCGCCACTGCGCGTTCTCCGCCCCGGTGTTGCGGCGCCGGTGGCTGCCGGGCACCACCCACAGCACGTCGTCGTCGTAGAGGGCGACGTTCCACTGCAGGAGGGCGGGGCCGTTGGCGAGCATGTCCTGCTGCAGGCCGCACAGGGGCGCCAGGCTGGGAGGGGTGATGTCGCGGTGCCAGCGGGTGCGTCCCATCCCGACCGGGGGGCTGCAAAGCATGGCGAGCATCCCCGGGCAGGCGACCGGCGCCCCCATGAGCCGCCTGCTGACGCCCATGGTGGTCTCCCCGAGGCAGAAGTCGACGACGTGGGCGGTCGACTCGTCGACGACCTTGTCGATGGAGACGCGGGGCTGCCCGGCGAGCTCCCACTCCAGATCTCCTTCTGGCGGTCGAGCAGCCGCTCGCAGCTCTCGCGCATGCGCGCGAGCTCGCCGCCGGGGACGGCTCCGCGCAGGATGACGAAGCCCTGCTCGAGCAGTTCCTGTGGATCTGCATCCATTTTCGCAGCTTCCGCCGGAGACCGCTTGTCGCAGCCCCTCCTTGTCAGTACTATCGCCTCCCGCGGCCCCCGACCCGTTTCAGCCGCGACATCGGCTGCCGCGGAGGACGCATCGCATAGAATCCTCCCCTGTCCGCCGCGCCGCCGGGTGAAGGATCTGCAGGTCCTCGAATGGGCCGATAACATTCCCTGCCTGCCGATGCGCCGCGGATCCGGTCCACGGAATTCGACGGTACACTGC
>JAPOZF010000375.1 GCA_026706165.1 Gemmatimonadota bacterium | reverse complement strand
CAACTACCAGGTCACGGCGCGCCTGTTCGATCAGACGCTGCACATGTGCCTTTTCGTGCACCTCGAGGTCGAGCGCTTCCCGGTATATCAGTTCCTGTCCGACCCAGTCCTCGATGAATTGACTGCGCTCGACCGCCGCCAGTTCCTCGTCGAGTTGGTCCGGGAGCTGGTCGGCGAGTTCTGATTCGGTGAGGACCACATCGCCGACGCGGGCAACGATTTCCGAGGTGTCGCGCTGGGACCCGCAGCCGGCGAGCAGCACTGCCGACACCGAAAGCGCGGCATGGAGCCTCGTCATACCAGTTCCTGCAAAACGAGTTTCGCCTTTTCCAGGCGTTCCTGTTCGTCCCCGGCGCGCAGGAACGTCTCGATGGCGAGCCGCTCGGCGACGTCGAACTCGAGCTCGGACGAGCATTTCTCCACCAGGCGCTGAATATCGGCGGGAGTGACCTGCACCTCTTCCGGGAAGACGAGGCGGAACCGCGATCTTTCCAGCTTCACCGCCGACAGGCGCAGCTGCCGCGCCAGCACCTTGATTTCCATGATGTTCATCAGCGACCGGGCCTGCCAGGGCAGGCGCCCGAAGCGATCCTCCAATTCCTCCTGGATCGCGAGCAGGTCCACGACTCGCCGGGCGTCGGCCAGCCGCTGGTAAAAGTCGATTTTGAGGTCGGAGTCGGATATGTAGTCCTCCGGGATGTAGGCAGTGGCGGCGATCCGGATGTCCGGTTCGACCTCCGGCTCGACCACGTCACCCTTCAGCTCGCGAACCGCCTCGTCGAGCAGGCGGCAGTAGAGGTCGAAGCCGACGGCGTGGATGAAGCCGTGCTGCTGCGCCCCCAGGAGGTTCCCGGCGCCGCGGATTTCCATGTCGCGCATGGCGATGTTGAACCCGGAGCCGAGGTCGGCGAACTCCTCGATGGCGCGCAGGCGCAGGCGGGACTTGCGGGTCAGGCGCTTGCCCTTGGGAACCAGCAGGTAGGCGCAGGCCCGTTCCTTCGAGCGGCCGACCCGGCCGCGGATCTGGTAAAGCTGGCCCAGGCCCAGCGTGTCGGCGCGGTTGACCAGGACCGTGTTGACCGTCGGGATGTCGATCCCGGACTCGATGATCATGGTGGTGACCAGGCAGTCGTATTTCCGCTCGAGGAAATCGAACATGATCTTCTCGAGTTGCCGCGAGCCCATCTGGCCATGGGCGACGCCGAAACGGACGGCGGGCAACAGCTCCTCCAGGTACTCGGCAAGCCGCTGAATCGACCGCACCCGGTTGTGAACGAAATAGACCTGCCCGCCGCGGGCGACTTCGTGCGTGATCGCTTCGGCGATGCGGCCCTCGTCGAATGAGAGGATTTCGGTGTGGATCGGCAGTCTGTCCTGGGGCGGGGTATTGATGACCGACATATCCCTCGAGCCCATCAGGGACATGTGCAGGGTGCGAGGGATCGGAGTTGCCGTCAGGGTCATCACGTCGATCAGGCGCCTGATCTGCTTCAGCTTTTCCTTGTGCCTGACGCCGAAGCGCTGCTCTTCGTCGACGACCAGGAGGCCGAGGTCGCGGAATTCGACATCCTTCGACAGGATCCGGTGGGTGCCGATCAGGATGTCGACCTTGCCGTCCTTGAGGTCTCTCGAAATTCGGTTCAGTTCCTTTGCGGTGCGGAAACGGCTCATGACCTCTATGCGCGCCGGGGTCTGCGACATCCGCTCGGAGAAGGTCAGGAAGTGCTGCTGCGCCAGGATCGTCGTCGGCACGAGAACCGCGACCTGCTTGCCGTCGCACACCGCCTTGTACGCGGCGCGCACGGCGACTTCCGTCTTCCCGTAGCCGACGTCGCCGCAGACCAGCCGGTCCATCGGGTGTGAGGCCTCCATGTCGCGCTTGACTTCCTCGACCGCGCGCAGCTGGTCGGGTGTTTCCTGGTACGGGAACGAGGCTTCGAGCTCCCGCTGCAGCGCCGAGTCGGCGGCGTAGCTGAAACCGGACCGCGTCTGGCGCTCTGCGTACAGCTGTATCAGCTCGCGGGCCATCTTGAAGATCTCTTCCCGGGTGCGCTCCTTGAGCTTCTCCCAGGCGTTGCCGCCGAGCTTGTTGAGCAGCGGCGGGTCCCCGTCGGCCCCGGAGTACTTGCGCAGCCGGTCGAGCTGCTCCACCGGTACGAACAGCTTGTCCTCCCCCTGGTAGAGGACCTCCAGGCAGTCGTGGTCGCGTCCGCTCAGCGTCAGTCTGCGAATGCCCCGGTAGCGCCCGACCCCGTGGTCGACGTGAACGACGAAGTCCCCCACGGATAGGGCGTCGCGCGAGGCGATCGGTCTGGCCGCCTTGAAACGCCGGTACCGGTAGCGCTGTTTGCGGCGGCTGAAGATCTCGTGGTCGTTGAGCACCGCGATGCGCGCTTCCGGGAAGACGAAGCCGCGGTTCAGCGTCCCCAGCCCGAATGAAAGCTTGTCCGAGCCGTCGGAGAGAATTTCCTCCAGCCTGCTCGACTGGCCCTGCGTTTCGGTGAGGAGGTGGATCTCGTATCCCCCGCTCTCGAGAGTCTCCAGCTCCTTCCGGAGCACTGTGAGTTCTCCCTGCACCAGGCGGGGCTCGCGGCTCTCGAAGCGGACCGCGTTTCCGGCGGAACCGATCGGCGCCTGGGTCAGACGGCTTTCGGCGGAGACCTGCCGGCGCAGCCAGCAGGCGTCGCGAACCAGCGCCTCGGGCGGCATGCTGTCGGCGCGGTCGCGGTGTTTTTCGTAGTCGGCAACGGAGCTCCGGAGCGCCCTGGCGATCTCGGGCTCGAACTCCTCGGTCTCGTCGCAGAACAGGATCGGTTCGTCAAGGTACTCGAAGAGGCCGTTGTCGCAGCCGTAGAGGAGGGACATGAAGGTCTCGATACCCTCCAGGGAGCCCCCGAGCTCGAGCTGGTCCTTCAGGCGGTCGAGGTTGACATCGTGGTCGCGTTCCGCTTTCCCGATCGCCTCTGCGTAATCCTCGAACAGCGGAGGGTGAAGCAGCAGCTCGGCCGCCGGCAGCACGCTCGCCTCTTTCATCCCGCTCAACGAGCGCTGGGTGGCGATGTCGAACTGGCGGATGGACTCGATCTCGTCTCCGAAGAACTCGAGACGCAGGGGCTGTTCGAGGCCGAAGGGGAAAACGTCGACGATGCCGCCCCTGACGCTGAACTGCCCTGCTCCATCGATCATCGGAACGCGTTCGAAGCCGGCGTCGGCCAGGTGCGAGGAGAGGCTTCCGGGGGCCCGTTCTTCTCCTGCCCGCAACGACAGGATCCCATGCTCGAGGGCATGCGGCGGGATCACTGGCGTCACCAGGGCGGCGGCGGGGGCAACGGTGATGGTGGGCTCCCGCGCCGCCAGCTGCGCCACCGCTTCGACGCGAAGCCGGGTTACTTCCTCGGATGGGGAACGCCCGTCGTACAGGCCGACATCCCATGCCGGGAAGTAGCGAACCACACCCTCGCCGGCGATCGCCAGCAGGTCGTCGCGCCAGCTTTCGGCGCGGTCTTCATCGCTGGTGATTACCAGCAGCGGCCGGTTCGTCGACCGCTGCACGTGGGTTGCCAGGAAGGCTGCGAGCGTTCCCGGCATTCCGTGAAGAAGAACTTCCTGCTCCCCCTCCTGCAGGCGCCTCACGGTCTCCTTGAAAGCGGCGGTCAGCGCCGTCTTGCGGGCGATGTGGTCGAGGGGGGATGCCGGTGTCATTGGGGCAAGGAGCAGTGCCGCGCCGGGGTACGGCCGGGCAGGTGCGCTTGTGCGGAGGGGTTCTGGTGTGGCTTGGGAAGCGCGTGAAAAGCCGGGAAAGATAAGGGGGCCCCGGGGCCGGCGCCAACGGGGCGACTGAGGCGGAAGATGCCTTCCGAAAGACTTCTGGCGGTTGGTGTCGGGAAACCGGGCCCCCGCGCTGAGGTTACGGAGGTGACGGTATCAGGCAGGGCCGGATGAGGCCCGAAAAGGGTTCAGGGTTCACGGAGGATGTCGAGCCGGCGGGAGACTTGCTTTTTCCCACACCTGAAAGCCCTGTTCGGCCTCCAGCGCGACTCCCAACTTCGCTCCCCACTCGACGATCTGGCGCCAGGTTTCCTCCGCCACCGCAATCCCGTGAGCCCGCTGCCGCGCGGCCCTCGCCTCGATTTCCCCGGGCATCAGGATTTCGTCGAAGCCCTCCGACGGAGGGGACGACTTGACGTGGGCGACGAACTTCTCCGACTCCTCGAAGAACTCGTCGAGAGGCAGGAACTGTTCGACGTCGATGACGATGAGGAGCACCCCGTTCCTGATTCTTCGGTCCTTTCCGGCGTAACCGGAACCGGTGAGAATGCCCCCTATCAGCTCGAGCGCGACGTTGAGGGCGTACCCCTTGTGACCCGCGG
>JAPOZF010000208.1 GCA_026706165.1 Gemmatimonadota bacterium | reverse complement strand
GGCAAACACCGATGTCGTTGTTTCAGTAGAGTTCCTGCACGGAACCATGGGCGGCGCGCGGAACCGTGCCGGCGCCAGGAGCCAGGTGAAAGCCCGCTCGATCTGCGGCCGGCCCTGGCCGCCGGTTTCCGCGACTCGAAGCGACTGTCACCACGGCTCCTGGCCTTTCCCGCCATCGGCCTTCTTCCGGGCCGCTCCTGCACCTTGGGGGCAACTCCTCGGACCGGGGCCCTTTCCGGTCCGGGCCGGCGAATCCGCCGATGACTCTCCATTGCCTGTTACGTGGAGAAACCGGCGGAGCTCAATCGAGCTCCGTAGCTGCGAGCGGAAGAACCCGCTGCTTGACCACCCCCCAACTGCTCCCCTGGACTGCGGTGGGGATGGGCTCCTCGGACTCGCCGGATCCGGTATCCTCCATGTCTGTTTTTTTCGGCCCGGTGTCGGCCGGCTCTCCGGTTTCCCCCGTCGACAGCCTCATCAGGCGCTCGGGAATGCTCCCGGGTGTTCCCAGCTCGCTGCTGCCGTCGTCCCAGCCGCTCGCTTCGGTCGCGGTCGCCCAGGCCTGTTCCTGCGAACCGTCGGTGTCGAACTCGACCCGCACCATGGCCGCCTTCTGCTTGTTGTCTCCGGCAAGCGGCGCGCCGCTGCCGTCATCCGCGGTGTCGATCAGGTTGCCGCCGGCCTCGGGGTCGCCGCTGTAGAGGCGCAACAGCAGCTTGCTGTTGGGCAGCGCCACCGAGGTCGCCACCACATCCGGATCGACGCTGATCTGCGAGCGCGCCGCGTTGTAGTTGGAAATCAGGAACGCCGCGCCCGGAGCGATTCTGCCCTCGCTCAGCCGGAGCATCACCGCCTCCTCGCCGTCTTTCCCCGTTTGCGTGATGGTCCATCCGCTGAGATCCTTCGCGGAGGACCCGCGGTTGTAGAGCTCGATCCACTCGTCGGCGCTCGAGGACTCGCTTCCCATCCACATCAGCTCGCTGAACACCACGTCGCCCGGTTCGCCGGCGGCTACCGACGTGTCGAAGGCGATCGCACCGAGCAGAAAAGCCAGGAGCAGGCTGGTGCAACTGGAGAGGTTTCGGGCAGGTTTCATGTCGCAGTCTCCTTTCCGGGTGAAGGTTTCCGATCCCTTGCGAATCGGCTGACTGCGACAGGGCAATTCCGGTGCCGACCCTGGAGACCTCTCCGGAAATGGGCCGCCAAGATCTTTTTTTACAGGAGGTTACGCTCCAGTCCCCCCACGTGGCCGCGGCAATTCAGGCGGCACCAAGTCGACACAGGTGTCACCGCAACCACATACCGGGCCCGATAGCCCGGTGACCCGGGCAAACTCTCGGTTACCGCCCGGGTTTTGGCCGCGGCGTCATTGACGTACCCTTTCGCCACCGGTTCCCGAAACCGGAAAGGACGAGGTTGTGAAGATTCTCCTGCGCCAGTCCGATCTGTCTGACGAGTACCTGCGCTTCGCCGCCCAGATCGGCGCCGACGGCATCGACATCCACAACGCCGAGAGCGTCCCCGGCTGGATGGAGCAGGGGTACCCCGATGCCGGTGAGCTGCAAAGGATCAAGGAGCGGATCGAAGTAGCCGGCCTGCGGCTGTACCGGCTCGCCCCCCCGGACGACCCCTGCAAATTCATGCTCGGCCACCCCGGCGGAGAGAAGGACATCGACGACCTGATTCGCTCCATCGAGATCATGGGCCGGCTCGGCATCCCCTTCCTGTCGACCCCCTTCCACTTCGACCACCCGGGCCATCGCGGCGGCGTCCAGTTCGAGCACCGGGGCGGCTACAGGATGGGGGGGTTCAGCGCCGACAGGATGAACGCCAGTTTCGCCGCCGAGCCCTGGGACCCGCCGGTCTCCATAGAGGAGCACTGGCAGCGGTCCCTCGAGATGCTGCGGGCCCTGGTCCCGGTCGCGGAGAACCACGACGTCAGGCTGATCACCCACCCCGGGGATCCGCCGCTTTCGAACTGCTACGTCTCCCCCCAGCGCTGGACCGACATGGTCGATCTCGTCCCCAGCTCCCACAACGGCCTGCTCTACTGCATCGGCACCCGCTACGAGTCCGGGGTCGACATCCACGAGGACATCCGCCGCTACGGGCGCAAGGGCCAGATCTTCCACACCCACCTGCGCAACGTCCGCGGCCAGATCCCCACCCACGGCGGCTACCAGGAGGTGGCGATCGACGACGGGGACATGAACCTGCTCGCCGTCCTGCGCACCCTGCGGGAGGTCGGCTTCGACGGCGGGCTCCAGCTCGACCACATGCCCGACTTCGACGGCGACGACCGGCACCGCAGGATCGCCTGGGCGCACGCGGTCGGGTACGTGCAGGCCCTGCTCGCCGCCATGGAGGAGTGATGTTCATCCAGGACCAGCTGGGCCACCAGCACCTGAACGACGACAACCTCGCCTTCTTCAAGGCGATCGGCGTCGACTACCTGACGATCAACCCGCTCCCTTTCGCCGCCGACGACAAGGGGGAGCTGTCGACGTACGACGAGATGGCCGGCTTCCTGAAGTCGGCGCGCGCCCTCGCCGAGAAACAGGGTCTGAAGCTGATGAACGTCGCCCTCGAAGGGCCGGACGACATCACCCTCGCCCGCCCGGGACGCGACGCCAAGCTCGAGCAGTGGAAGGACGCCCTGCGGGCGATGGCGGCGGCCGGCGTCCGCACCCTGGGCTACAACTTCAAGCCGATCGGCAACTTCCGCACCACCTCCGCCGTCGGCCGCGGCGGCTCCCGCTACAGCACCTTCGACTACGAGGAGTGGCAGCGGACCGAGCCGGAGTGGGGGCCGCGGTTCCGCGGCAAGCAGATCGACGAGGAGGGGATGTGGGAGAACATCGCCTGGTTCCTCGAGCGCATCCTCCCGGTCGCCGAGGAGTGCGGGGTGCGCATGGCCCTGCACCCGGACGACCCGCCGATTCCCGAGCCGATGGGAGGGGCCGCCCGCATCGTCTCCACCCTGGAGCAGTACGAGCGCATCTTCGCCCTGGTTCCGAGCGACAGCAACGCCATGCTCTTCTGCCAGGGCTGCGTCACCGAGATGGGGGTCGACGTGCTCGCCTCGATCCGCCGCATCGGCGCCCTCGGCAAGATCGCCTACGTCCACTTCCGCAACGTGCGCGGCTCGCGCCGTTACTTCGAGGAGGTCTTCGTCGACGAGGGGGACGTCGACATGTTCGCCGCCATGCAGACCTACAGGGATGCCGGTTTCGAAGGCCCCTTCATGATGGACCACACCCCCTCCATCCCCGGCGACCGCGGGGGCCGCGAAGGCCACGCCCTGGCCACCGGCTTCATGCGCGCCATGATCCAGGCGGTGTACGGCCGCGGCTGAAGCCCCCGCCGGCCCGCCTCCCAATCCCACGACAGGAGGACCGTCATGCCGCTGATCCTCTTGCTGCCGCTGCTGGCCCTGGCCGGCGGCTGCGCCGACCCTTGCGCCACCCCCGAGAACGAGAAGGTCCTCGCCGCCGCGGCCGCCGAGAAAGGGGCGGTGCGCACCGAGTCCGGGCTGGTGTTCCGGCAGATCAAGGCCGGCCTCGGCCCCAAGCCCGAGCCCCGCCACCGCGTCAGGGTGCTCTACGAGGGGCGCCTGCCGGACGGCACCGTGTTCGACAGCTCCGAAAAGCAGGGACGCTCCGCGGAGTTCAAGCTGTCCGGGGTGATCCCCGGGTGGGTCGAAGGACTGCAGATGCTGAGCGGGGGCGGCAAGGCCAAGCTCACCATCCCCCCGGATCTCGCCTACAAGAAGAAAGGCAAGCCCGGCAAGATTCCGCCCTGCTCGGTGCTGATCTTCGAGATCGAGCTGCTAGGAATCTCCGACTGAGAGGGTTTTCCCAAACCCCCGGCCGTATCCCGGTGGCCCGGCTGGAAAGCAGGGCCGCGAGAGGGGAGGTTGCCCGGCCTGAACCAGAGTGGCCGATCGTCCCGAATCGGGGGAGGCCGTTCGGGAAGCAGGACCGCGATTGGCGTACGGGCCCCTTCCCCGAGCTGCCGCCCGGCTATCCCCGCAGCCGGCGCACCCGCGCCGGGGTGTGGTCCTGTCCGATTTCCGCTGAACGGATCCCGAGCGAGCGGTCGGTGAGCGGCAGGTCGACGCGGGTGAAGCCGCGGCGGTGGGACTCGCGCAGGGCCACGGCGATCTCGAGGGCGTGGCGGGCGTCCGCCCCGGAGCAGCGCGGCTCGCCGCCGCTCTCGGCCGCGGTGAGGATGTCGTCGACGATGGTCAGCCCCATCCCCTGCATGCGGGTCGGGTAGGGGAAGGGCAGCCGCGCCGGCATGGGACGGCCCCGCGGACCTCCAGGCACCGACTTCCACAGCTCGAACTGCAGGGCATGCTCCAGCAGGCG
>JAPOZF010000615.1 GCA_026706165.1 Gemmatimonadota bacterium | reverse complement strand
TGCTGCCGATCGCCTACGGCGTCGCCCTGTTCTACGCCCTGAAGGTCCTGAAGAAACCGGCGTACGTGATCGCCGTCATCGCCGCCCTGCTTCTGATCTTCGAAGGGGGGGCCTTCAACGCCGGCGAGTTCCTTCTCGGCGCCGGGACGAGCGCCATCGAAATAGCGATCGTCGCGGCCGTCATCGCCTTCCTGCTGCGCGGCAACATCCTCGCCTACGTCCTGCTGGGCGTCCTGACCGCCACTCTGGATCCGGCCTTCGATCTGGTGCGCCAGCCCGCCGCCTGGTTCTCGGTGAATGGATGGATCTGGCTCGCCGTCGTAGCCGCGGCGATCGCCGCCTTCTGGATCGAGTCGCGCCGCCACCTGCCGCAGGCGGACCGCTGAACCGCTCCCCGTCTGACGAGCGATGCGCGTTCTGATCACCGGGGCCGCCGGGGCCGTCGGATCGACCCTGGCCGCGGGCCTGAAGGGGCGCCACGAGCTTCGCGGCCTCGACCTCGTCGAAGTGCCCGGCCTCGAGGCGGAAGACGTGGTGGTGGGGGATCTGTCCGATTTCGACGTGACTCTCGAGGCGACGCGGGACATCGAGGCGGTCATCCATCTCGGCGGAAATCCCGGGGGCAGCGCCACCTGGGAGCAGATCCTGCCGAACAACATCGTCGGGACCTACAACATCTTCGAGGCGAGCCGCCGCAACGGCGTGCGGCGCGTCGCCTTCGCGAGCCGGGCGGGGCTGCTGGGTGCCTACCCCAAGTCGCTGCGGCGAACCGTGGACCTGGTCCCGCTGCCGCAGAACTACTACACGATCAGCAAGGCGTTCGGTGAGGAGATCGGCTACATGTACGCTACCCGCTTCGACATGGAGGTGGTGTCGGTGCGCATCGGCAACTTCAACCGGAACCGCGACCTTCCCGAGCATCCCCACCACCTCAGCCACGGAGACTGCGTGCGGGTGTTCGAGCGCGCTATCGTTCACCCCGGGGTGCGCTACGAAGTGGTGTTCGGGGTCTCCGACAGCAACTGGCCGATGTACGATCTCGACCACGGCCGCAGGGTGCTGGGGTACGAGCCGCAGGACCGGGCGGAGGTTCCGCCCGAGGAGTGGGACACCTGATCGGGTTTTCGGACCCGAACCAGGGGAAGCCAGACCCCCGCCTCAGACCCGCTCCGCCCGCGGCTGCGCCTTTCCGTGGGTGTGGTCCCAGAGGTGACCGCGGCGCTTCTCCCCTTCCATGGTGGTCTCGAAATAGACGGCCTTGACCGGCTCGTGCACGAGCGGGAAGTCGTGGTGGTGCCCCATGCCGGTGGCCACGCAGTCCCCTGCCGACACCTCGTAGCTCTTCCCCTCCGACACCGCGACCCCGCTGCCGGCGAACAGGATCCAGTACTCGTCGCAGTCGTGGAAATGGCAGTCGAAGCGGGTCCGCTTCTCGTACGCTACAAGATCTCCGCGATCCTCGCGGTCGCCCCGGGCCGCCTCCTCTACCGAGAACAGCCCGGAGCCGCCGACCTCGTCCCCCCAGTCGCCGGCCATGCGGATCAGGGTGGCGTCCTCGGAGACCTCGAGGATGCTGAAGCCGGCCTCCCCTTCCCCTTCGGGCAGGTCGATGTTGGCCCCCTTTTCGGCGGCCTGCTCACTGCCCCCGGTCGCGACCGTACAGGCGCCCACGCCGACGATCAGCTTCTCCCTGGGGCCGGCGCGGTCGAAGTCGTACCTGCCGGCGCCGGCGGGCAGGTCGACGATGTCGAATCGGTGCAGCTCGCACCAGGCCGGAGCCTGGCCGCTGCCTGCGCGAAAAACCGGCATGGCAGTTCCTTCCCTCCTTTTGGTTAATCAGTCGGTGTAGGGGACCTCGACGACGCGAGCGTCCAGTTCCGCCCGCAGCTCCCGAACCCGCCCGGTCACGTGCTCGACGGCGCTCTCCACCGGGACGTCGGCGGCCTTCTCCTCGCGCCGCAGCTTGACCTCGACCTGTCCCTTCTTCAGGGACCGGTCCCCTATGGTGATGCGGATCGGCAGTCCGATCAGGTCGGCGTCGTTGAACTTCACCCCAGGGTTCTCGCCGCGGTCGTCGTAGAGCACCTCGACGCCGGCCTCCCGAAGGCTGTCGTAGAGCCCCTCGGATGCCTCCTGCACCTGCCCCGGGCTCTTGGCGAGCGAGACGAGGTGCACCTGGAAGGGTGCGATCGATACCGGCAGGGCAAGGCCGTTGTCGTCGTGGTACTCCTGGGCGACGCAGGCCAGCAGGCGCCCGACGCCGATGCCGTACGAGCCCATGACCACCGGCCGCGGCTTGCCTTCGGCGTCGAGAAAGGAGCAGTTCATCGACTCGGAGTAGCGGGTGCCGAGTTGGAAGATGTTGCCGACCTCGACCCCCCGGCTGACCTGCAGCGGTCCGCCGCACTGACTGCATACCGCCCCCTCTCCCACCGCGGCGATGTCGGCGACGACCGCGGCTTCCCAGTCGCGGCCGTAGTTGACGTTGCGCAGGTGGTACCCCTCCTCGTTGGCCCCGGACACGAGGTTGGCCGCTCCCGGGATCGAGTCGTCGGCGACCACCAGGGCGTCTTCGACCCCCAGCGGCGATGCGTACCCCGGCACGGCCCCGCTCGTCAGGATCTCCTCGTCGTGGGCGGGGCGCAGCGACAGGGCCCCGGCGGCGTTGGCCAGCTTGGTCTCGTTGACCCCCATGTCGCCGCGGATCACCGCCAGGATCAGCCGCTCCTCCTGCTCCTCCTCCGATTCTCCGCGGAACCTGCCCATCACGAACAGGGCCTTGGCCGTCCTGCTCTCGGGGATCTCGAGGAGCCGCGCGAGGGCCTCGATGGTCGGGGTGTCCGGCGTCGCCACCCGCTCCGTCGGCTGCGCCTCCTCCGGCCCGGCCGCGGCCTTGGCGAACTGGGCGACCTGTGCGTTTGCGGAGTACCCGCATCCGGGGCAGTGGACGATGCTGTCCTCGCCGACCTCGGTGAGGTAGATGTACTCGTGGGAGAGCTTGCCCCCCATCATGCCGACGTCGGCCTTGACGGCGATGGTCGGGATGCCGCAGCGGTTGAAGATGTTGAAGTAGGCCTGGAAATGGTCGCGGTACTGCTTCTCCAGCCCGGCCTCGTCGGCGTCGAGGGAGTAGCTGTCCTTCATGGTGAACTCCCGCACCCGCAGCAGGCCGGAGCGCGGCCGCGGGTCGTCCCGCCACTTCGTCTGCAGGTGGTAGAGGAGCTGCGGCAGCTGCCGGTACGACTTGATCTCCCGGCGCACGAGGTCGGCGACCACCTCCTCGTGGGTCATGGCGAGCACCATGTCCCGGTCCGAGCGGTCGCTGAAGCGCCCCATCTCCGCGTCGATGTCGTACCAGCGGCCGGTCTCCTTCCAGATGTCGGCAGGGTGCACGACGGGCATGGTGATCTCCTGGCCGCCGATGGCGTCGATCTCCTCGCGGATGATGGCCTCGATCTTGTCGAAGGCGCGGCGCGCCAGCGGCAGGTAGCTGAAGATCCCGCTCGCGAGCTGGCGGACGTAGCCGGCCCGCAGCAGCAGCACGTGGCTGGCGACCTCGGCGTCGGCCGGGGCCTCGCGCAGCGTCTGGCTGAACAGGGCGCTCATTCTCATCGTCAGTTCTTCCTTTCCTTGCGGACCAGGGCCAGCAGCGACTTGTACATCGCATACACGGATACGGCGACCCAGGTGAAGGCGATCGGGTAGGCCAGCGGCGGCGCCCCCCAGTAGGCGGCGAGTATGCCGGCGTCGGTCTGCTCGGTGTACATCCACAGGTCGGTGCGGAAGTCGTGGAGGCTGTAGATGCACAGCATCACCCCGAGCCAGACGGCGCCGGCGGTCCCGGCGCGCTGGCTCTTGATCGCCAGGAGGACGAACACCATGCCGCCGAAGATCCCGAAGTAGAAGTCGCCGGCCCCGGCCGGGGTGTACCAGATCGTCATTCCCATGGTAACGGCGCCGATGAAGAGCAGGGCCAGCCTCTGCACCTGCGGGAAGCAGCCGGCGTAGATCAGCAGCGCACCGAGCAGGGCGGAGCCGACGTACCCTGCAGAGCTGATGATCGGGAAGATACCCCCCCGGGTCAGGGTGTGGCCCGATTCGTCCCAGGCGGTGCGGATCTCGACGACCTCGCCGCCGGTCAGCAGCGCGGCGCCGGCGTGGCAGACCTCGTGCACCATCACCACGAAGACCCGGAACGGCTTGATCAGGGCGGTGTTCCAGAAGGCGAGCACCACGAGGGTCGAAAACAGGTGATAGCGGAAGCGCCAGAAGACACCGGCGGCGCGGGAGATCCTCTTCTTCACCGGCACGGCCTGCAAGCCCTCCCGGCGGCTGCCCGGCCTTCGCTCGGCCGTCCCTCGGATTTCGCGAAAGTCATG
>JAPOZF010000009.1 GCA_026706165.1 Gemmatimonadota bacterium | reverse complement strand
CTTCGAGGTCATGCCCTGCACCCAGTACGTCACCGAGGAGGTGCTGCCGCGGGAGGACCTCGACGAGGTGCTCGGCAGGGGTGCGGACTCGAACCCCGCCTTCAAGCCGGTCCGTCTCAACCTGCGCAAGGGCTCCCTGTGGATGCAGGACGGCCGCAACTACCACCGCGGCACTCCCAACCGCTCCGGCTTCCCGCGCGACGAGCTCTGCATGGCGATGTCGCGCCCCTTCCTGTTCAACCGGTGGCTGCACGAGGAGACCGCCGGCCACTTCCCCCGCGCCCTGTGGGAGTCCCTGCCCGACCACGGCAGGCAGGTGCTGCGGCTGATGCGCGTAGAGGAGACCCGATGAGCCCGGACGTCGCCGCCAAGGTCCAGCAGTTCCGCATCAACGGGTTCGTCGTGTTCGAGGACCTGATCCCGGACGGAAAGATCGACCGCATCTTCGAGGCCTGGGAGCCGATCCGCGACGCCGACATCGAAAGGCAGGGGGAGAACCCCCACCGGGGCTGGGGCCGATACAACGTGCCGGTGCCGTACGAGCCCCCCTTTTTCGACGAGGAGATCTTCGAGCACCCCGACCTCGTGGCCTTTCTCGAGGAGATCCTCGGCGAGGACTACGTCTGGTTCGTGTTCGACTCGAACATCCCGCTGCCGGGGACCGACTACCAGCGCTGGCACCGGGACGGCATCAACGAATTGCTCCCGGGCATCGCCACCCCCTGCTACCAGGTCGGCGTCAAGTTCCCCCTGTGCGACACCTCCGAGGAGAACGGCAGCTTCGAGGTCATGCCCTGCACCCAGTACGTCGGCGAGCTGCCCGCGGAAAACCTCGACGACCTCTTCGGCCACGGCGCCGCCTTCAGCGAGCGCTACACCTCGCGCCGGCTCAACCTGCGCAAGGGTTCCCTGTGGGTGCACGACAACCGCGTCATCCACCGCGGCACCCCCAACCGCTCCGACAGCCCGCGCGACGAGATCTGCATGGCGATGAGCAGCTCCTGGGTCTTCAGCCGCTGGCAGCACGAGAACACGCAGGCCCACTTCTCCCGCGAGCTCTGGGAGTCCCTGTCCGACCACGCCAGGCAGGTGCTGCGCTGGCAGCGCCTCGAGGAGTAACGGCCCATGCTCTACCAGCGGCTGCGCGAACGGGAGGAGAGGGGCGAGCTCATCCAGGTCGGCCTGATCGCCGCCGGCACCTTCGGCACCCAGATCGCCTCGCAGATGGCCGCGGCCCCCGGGATGCGCCTAGCGGTCATCGCCGAGCTCGACCCGGACAAGGGGGTGCGCGCCTTCCGCATCGGCGGTGCCGGGGACGGTGAAGTGGTCGAGGCGGAGACGCCGGACGCGGTCGACGCGGCCATGGGTTCCGGGCGCTTCGCCGTCACCCGGGAGGCCCGGGTCCTGGTCGAAAGCGGCGTCGACGTCGTCATCGAGGCCACCGGCAACGTCGAGGCCGGGGCCGGCCACGCGCGCGACGCCATCGCCGCCGGCAAGCACGTGGTGATGGTTACCGTCGAGGCGGACGTCGTCGCCGGCTGGCAGCTGAAACGGCTCGCCGACGAGGCCGGGGTCCTCTACAGCGCCGCGTACGGCGACGAGCCCGCGGTAGCCCTGGGCTTGTGGGACTGGGCCCGCGCCCTCGGCTTCCGGGTGGTCGCCGCCGGCAAGGGGACGCGCTTCAGAACCGCCTTCCGCAAGGCCAACCCCGACGACGTGCCGCGGCTCTACGGCTTCACCGGCGACGACTACAACGCGCAGATGTTCGGCAGCTTCCTCGACGGCACCAAGCACGCCATCGAGATGGCCTGCCTCGCCAACATGTCCGGCCTGGTGCCGGACGTGCGCGGCATGCACTTCCCCTGCTCCGACCTGCGCGACATCCCCGACGTGGTCTGCCACCGCGACAGGGGCGGGGTGCTCTCGCAGGAAGGGGTGGTCGAGGCGGTCAGCTCCATCGACGAGAACGAGGCGGCGGTCGAGCGCAGCCTGCGCGGCGGCCTCTACTGCGTCGTCGATGGGCCGACCGGGTTCGCCGCGGAATCGCTGGGATCGTACGGGGAGATCATCGGCATGATCATCGGCAGGCGCAGCAGCTACGCGATGATCTACCGGCCGCAGCACTGGATCGGCCACGAGATGCCGATTTCGGTGGCGACAATCATGCTCGACAACCAGACCTGCGGCTCCCCGATCGGCTGGCACGCCGAGGTCGTGTCGGCGGCGAAGAAGCCGCTGAAGGCGGGGACCACCCTCGACGGCGAGGGGGGCTTCTGCATCTACGGACTGCTCGAGAAGGCGTCGGTGGCCGGAGCGGAGAACCTGCTGCCGGTCGGGCTTTCGCGCGGCGCCGTGCTGAGGCGGGACGTCGACGAGGACGGGCTGATCACCCGGGACGACGTCGAGCTGGCCGAGTCCCCCGCCCTCGAGCTGCGCCGCCAGCAGGAAGCGGGCCTCGCCGCGGGCTGCGCCCCGAGGACGGACTGATCGCCCGGGACGGCATCGAGCTGGCAGAAATCCCCCCTTCCAGTCGGCCCCCGGGCTGAGGGCGTTTGCCAGCCCTGCCGGCCGTCAACCTCCCAACCGGCCCTCAGCCGGCTTCCCAGAAATAGACTTCCGGCAGCCCCTCGGGGTACGGGTTCGCCGGGTCGTACTCCTCCCCCTCCGCGTCCTCCATGATCGGCGCCATGTACTCCTCCCAGCGCACCGATTCCGGGCTGCTCTCGAGGATCTCGCAGGCCGCGGCGTAATCCTCGACCTCCATGTACAGGAACAGCTGCCGCCCGGACATGAAGATGCTCATCCTGTGAACTCCGGCCCGCTTCAGGTCGGCCTCGACCTGCGGCCAGACCTCGCGGTGGCGGCGGACGTACTCCTCCTCCTGCCCCGGCTTCACCTGCATGACGAACGCCACCCGCTGCATTACCCGCTCCCCTGCTCGAAGGCGGCGCGGAATTCCGGCTTGCCCCTGACGTCAACGCGCAGCCGGTAGAGGGGGCCGCCGATGTTCGGCGCCGCGGAGTCGTACCCCGGCGGGGCGGCGTCGCTCGGCCAGGATTCCCCGGCGCTGGTGATGTAGAGCTCGTCGAGGTCGGGTCCGCCGAAGGCGACGGCGGAGACCTGTTTCACCGGCATCTGCAGGCGGCGCTCGACCCTGCCGTCGGGATCGTAGCGGACCACCTGCTCGCCGTACCACTGGGCGCTCCAGACGAAGCCCTCGGCGTCGACGGTCATGCCGTCGGGAATCCCCTCGTCGCGGGGCACCTGCACGAACACCCGCCGGTTCTCCAGCCTGCCGGTGCCAGCGTCGACGTCGAAGGTGTAGATCCGGCGGGCGGCGGAATCGGAGAAGTAGAGGGTCCCCTCGTCAGGGCTGAACCCCAGGCCGTTGGACAGCTCGATCCCCTCGGCGACGACCTCGACGCCGCCGGCGGCGTCGAACAGGTAGAGCTTGCCGTCCTTCTCCTTGCCGTCGTCCCCCCAGTACATGGTCCCGGCGTACACCCGGCCCTGCGGACCGACGATCATGTCGTTGAAGGAGAGCGCCTCCCCATCGTGCTCCGAGGCGATGTTCCGGTACTCACCTTCCCCGCTCCACAGGAACAGCCCGCCCGCCCCCGAGAAGACGAGGCGGCCGTCGGCGTTGAGGCCGATGCCGTTCACGACCAGGCCGCGGTTGATGATGCTCTTGTTGCCGCCGGCGTCGATCTGGTAGACCAGCGAGCTGGAGATGTCCGTCCACAGCAGGCGGTTGCGCTCCCCGTCCCAGATCGGGCCTTCCCCTACCAGGTTGCCGTCGTCGGCGATCACCTCGAGTCGATCTGTCATCGTTCCTCCCTCTTCTGGTATCAGCCGTGGATTTTCTCGCGCCCCGTGATGGCGCCCCGGGAAAGAGTCTTTGCGGGTACCGCGGCCTTCGCCAACCGGATCACGGGCCCCGGGTGCCGGTCACATCCGCCTTCCTCCCTCCTGATCCTTGACGATACCGAGCATAACCTGCTTCATGCAAACCCTTGTCCCGGATTTCCGAACCATCCTGCCGGGGGCATCCGGGGGAGGGCCGGCCGCTGCCGCAGCGCAAGTGCCGGACTGACTGTCCATTCCCACTCGGTGGAGAGACCTGTGGACGAATTCGTCAAATTCGACGAGAGGCTCATTGCCGACGGCTACGAGTACACCATCGGGGTCTCCGCCGTCGATCTGACCGGGAGCGGCTCCCCGGACCTCGTCAGCACCGACACGGGCGTGGGGATGTACTGGTACGAGAACGACGGCGCCGGCAACTTCACCAGGCACGTCGTGCACACCCGGCCGGGGGAGTGGCTGGAACGCCACGCGGTCGCCGACATCCACGGCGACGGCACGCCGGAGATCGTCAACATCGACAACAA
>JAPOZF010000807.1 GCA_026706165.1 Gemmatimonadota bacterium | reverse complement strand
GGCGATTACCGGCCTGTGCAGGACGTGCTTATGCCCCACCGGATGGAGGCCTACGACGACTGGCCGCTCAGGGTCGTACTGAGGCTCGAAATCGCCGCGAACGACGATACTCTCCGCTCCCTGCCCTGAATCCCCTCCCCTGGGACAGGCCTCCCGCAGGTTCAGCCATCCGGCCCGGCGGGCTCGAAACCCAGCTCGACCAGCCTCGAGATCATCCGCCGGATGCGCGGGCGCCCGCTGTTCAGCATCGCCTCGGTCGGCCGCACGCTCCACCGGGTCCTGTCGTGGACCTCCCTGACTTCGGCGACCTGGGCATCGGTCCGGGGGTTGCTGAAGAAATTGACTGCGTGCTGATGACGGCCCGGCCTGCCGCCGAACGCCCCGTGCAGCACGGACTCGGTGAAGACGACGATGTCGCCCGGCTCCACCTCGAGAGGGACGTGGGGGATCTCCTCCTGGGGGAGCCCGAAGGGCCTGTAACCGGGGTCCATGCCGGTCCGGCGCAGGGGCGCCATCGGATCGGGGTTGCGCGGGATGTGCGTTCCTGGGACGACTCGCAGGCAGCCGCTGTCGCGGGTCAGGGTCTCGGGGTAGAACCCGATCTTGATCCAGCGCAGGCCGCTGGGGAAGGGGTCCCCGGCATGCCACGCGGTCGGCTCGACGCGCAGCCTCCCCTCTGTCTGGTCGAGAACGAAGTCGGGGCCGCAAAGATCGACCCCGATGTCGTAGATGCGGTCGTCGTCGAGCAGACTGAACAGGAACGGCCGCCGCTCGAAGAAAGGCTGGACGAATTCGGTCGTCTCTCCGGAGAACGGTTTCCCGCCCCGATCCTCTTCAAAAACCTCCTCGGCCTCCCGCTTCAGGGTCGCCGCCTCCCCGGGGTCGAGGAGCCGGGGCAACAGGAGGAACCCGAAGGCTTCGAAGTGGGCTATCTGTTCGGGTGACAGAATGTCGGATTCCTCCTTCCTTTTCCACAGGTTTCCCGGGATCGGGCGACTCGGGACATTTCCGGGCAGGCGCAGTGGCGCTTTGTCAGCCGACGATATTGCAATGCCGGCCTCCCGGCAATCTTCTTTCCATTGTGTCCCGGAGCCGATAAACATTTGAAACGGGCGGACCGCGGATGAGCCGGGAAGGCCCATGGCCGCGGCCGCAACCACTGATGCTGTTCATCGACGACTATCACATCCACTCGAGCCGGGGCCTCGAGAGGCGGTTCCACCGCCTCAACAAGCACCCCGGCAACCCGGTCAAGGTCTTCACCGACCCCTGGGGCTCGTCGGTCGTCAACCACGGCGGCTTCGAGCGGGATCCGGATACCGGGGAGTTCGTGCTCTGGTACTCGACCGGTCCGGCCGATCCGGCCAGCGTGGTCGAACGGCGCTTCGTCTGCCAGGCGCGGTCGAGCGACGGCCTGACCTGGGAAACGCCCCCCCTCGGGCTGTACGAGTTCCGCGGCAGCCGCGACAACAACATCTGTATCACCGGCTACACCTACGCGGGGGTCTGCGACGAGCCGCACGAGTTAACCGGTCCGGCGATCCTGCGCGACCCCCTCGACCCGGACCCCTCGGCGCGCTACAAGATGGCCCTGTGGCGCTACAACCGCGGCAGCAACCCCGCCACCGGCGAGCCGCTCTACGAGTCGAAGGACACACCCTGGCCGACGGGACTCTACACCGCCGCCTCTCCCGACGGCATCCGCTGGCCGGCGCGCGAACGCCTCGTCCACACCCATGCCGACGGCTTCGGCGACACCTATACCTGGATGCTCGACACCCTGCGCCGGGGGTACCGCCTCTTCGGCAAGCGCCTCTACTGGGACGACCGCTTCGACGGCGGCAAGATCCGCCACGGCCGCCCGGGAACCTGGGTGCGGCTGCGCCATACCTGCTGGAGCCCGGACTTCGCCTCGTGGTCGCCGCACGTCCCGATCCTGCCCATCGACGGGGAGGACCGCCCCCATGACCAGATCTACATGAACAACGGCTTCGTGTACGACGACATGTACCTCGGGTTCGCCCAGATCCTTCACGCCCTCGACGACTGGGCCCTCGACATCGACTTCGCCTGCTCCCGGGACGGGGAGGAATGGCAGCGGCCGGCAGCGGCCCGGCGCATCCTGCCGCGGGGCGGGGAAGACGAATGGGACAGCGGGCGCCTGGCGATGTTCCCGTCGCCCCCGGTGCGGGAGGGAGACGAGCTGTTCTTCTACTACACCGCCAGCTCCCAGTATCACAAGCCGGCCCCGAAGCAGGAGCTGCCCCCGGGGAGGGAGCGGCCCAACGGCCTCTGCCTGGCCACCCTGCGGGTCGACGGGTTCGCGGGGATGCGCGCCGCGGGTTCGGGAAAGCTGCGCGCGCGGCCGATGTTCATCCGGCACCCCGACCTGGCGGTCAACGTCGACGCCGCCGGGGGCGCCTGCCGGGTGCGTCTGCTCGACGAAGGCGGGGTGGAGCTTCCCGGCTTCGGCTTCGACGACATGGAAGCGGTCGCCGCCGACGCGGTGGAGCATCCCCTGCGGTGGCGGGGCGGCGATTCGGTGGCGGCCCTGCACGGACGCTGGATCACCCTCGAGATCGAGCTGCGGGGAGCGGAGCTGTTCGCCGTGCACAACCGGACGCGGACCTGAGGGGAATGCCCGGGGAGGAGGCGGGAGCCGAACCGGGACGCAACCATCCCTACCTGACGGCACGGGGCTCCTGGCGAATTCATCCGGCCTTGAGCAGACTTCCCACTTTGAACAATCCTCCACTGGGAAAGAAGAAAGCCCGATGACCAGGACGGACGCAGCTTCCTTCGACGAGTTCCTCGCCGGCGGGATCTTCTCCTCGCCGGAGACCCGGATCAACCTCGAGATCCTCTGCGACGACTTCGGCAGCTGTTTCGCCGGCACCCCCGGAGAAGAAGAGGCGGCCCGCTTCCTCGAGGGCAAGCTGCGGGAGTACGGTCTCGAAAACGTCCGCACCGAGCCGTTCGAGTACAACGGCTGGACGCGGGGAGCCGCCCGCCTGTCGATGACGTCGCCGCGGCAGCGCGACCTGGAATCCCTGTCGATGCCGATGGCGGCCCCGGGCCTGGTCCGCGGGCGGGTCGTCGATCTCGGGTACGGCGCCCCGGAGGACTTCGAGGCCCGACGAGGCGAGCTCGCCGGCAACATCGCCCTCGTCGCCGGCACCAACCCGCCGGGAGCCGGCCGCTGGATCCACCGCATCGAGAAGTACAACCGCTCTGTCCTGGCAGGCGCCGCCGGGTTCATCTGGACCGGCCACAGCGAAGGGGTGGGTCCCTTCACGGGCGCCGTCGGCTTCAACTGCTGGGGCCTGATTCCCGCGGTCATGGTCTCGCTGGAGACCGGGCTGCTGCTGCGCCGGCTCATCGGCCGGCACGGGGCGGCGGAGGCGGAAATCGAGAGCGCCGACGTCCAGGAGCGCAAGACCTCCTGGAACATCATCGGCGACACCGGCGGCGGCGGAGCCCGCGACGACGGGGAGATGGTCGTCATCGGCAACCACTACGACGGCCACGACATCTCCCAGGGGGCCGAAGACCCGAAGTCTGGGCTGGTGGCCGCCCTCGACATCGCCCGCGCGCTGCCGCAATGCGCCGGCCGCCTCGACCGCCGGGTGCGCTTCGTCCTCTTCGGGGTCGAGGAACTGGGGCTGATCGGGGCGCACGCGTACGTCGACACCCACGCCGCCGACATCGCCGCCACCCGCTTCATGTTCAACCTCGATTCGGCGGGGGGGCGCGGGGCAAAGGGACTGACCGTGTACGGCCCGGACACCCTGCCCTTCTTCCGCCCCCTGGCCGCCGCCCTCGGGGAGGGGCTCCATGTCCAGAGGGAAACCTCGCCGCTGGCCGAACCGCCGCACCTCTCGGCCGACCACTACCCTTTCGTGGCGCAGGGGATCCCCTGCGGCTTCATCCGCGACCCGGACCAGGGGGTCATCATCACCCGCTACTACCACACCCCCCACGACACGGTCGACAAGCTGCGGATCGCCGACATCCGGCAGGCCGCCTTCCTGTGCGCGCGCCTGGCCTGGAGGGTCGCCAACGCCGGGGACTGGCCCCAGGTCAGGCCGGACGCGGCCGGGGTGGCGCGGGCCCGGGTCGAGTACGACGCGAGCCAGGTCAGCAGCCAGGTGGAAGCGGAGATCGAGGAGCTGAGGAAACGCCGGCAGGCGGGTCCGGCGGGCACGGAGCCGCCCGGCCAGGGCAGACTCAGGTGAACTGCATCCGCGCGGGAAACGACCGGACGGGATTCCAGTCGCTGAAGTCGGGTTGCTACCGCGTCTGCTCCCAGGCCGGTCCCGACTCGGTGGCCGTCCACCAGCGCTCGAAGGACTCGGGATCCTCCGCTTCGTCCCAGTGGTCGGCAGCGACCGGGGCGGCGTAGGAGG
>JAPOZF010000555.1:3465-4409 GCA_026706165.1 Gemmatimonadota bacterium | reverse complement strand
GTGGAGGCGGTCGTAGACCGCTTCCACCCACCCGGACGCCTCGGAACAGCTGTCGAGCAGATGCAGGGCGGCGACCCCGAAATGGGCGTTGTCGACGACGGCGTGATGCCCCCCCTCCGGGCTGTGGCGCTGCGACTCGACGTCGGGCCACCAGCGCCTCATCAGGCGGAGAAGGCAGTCGGTGACGCGCTGCTCCTCCCGCAGCGACAGCCGGTCCCCGAGGAAATCGAGCCCCATCGCGAAGGCGTGCATGTAGCGGTTGGCGCTGTAGAAGTGCTCCTCGATGCGGTCGCTGTGCTCCCATCCGGCGGCCGCCAGCAGCCAGGCCCTGGCGCGCCGCAGCCAAGCGGGGTTTCCCGTCATCTTCCAGGCGAAGGCGTACTGCTCGATCAGGGCCGACGCCTGCATGGCGGTGTAGAAGGTGATGTACAGCTGGTGGTAGGGATGCGGACTGTGCAGGCGCTCGGGAATCCGCGCCCAGGGGCGGCGGCGGCCGTAGAAGCGGCAGTCGGCGAGGATGTTCTCGAGGATGCGCTGCCGCGGCCGGTCCTCCGGCGGGGGGAACAGTCCCTCCGGATCGCCGGCGGGGCGATACAGCCGGGGGCGGCCCCGGTCCCGGGAGGAAACCGGCATCACCGCGAAGGCGGCCAGAAGCGGTAGCAGCGGGCCGC
The DNA here is from genome assembly GCA_026706165.1 of Gemmatimonadota bacterium. Next base: position 3,738 of record JAPOZF010000555.1, on the reverse strand, counting down.
GAATTCGATCTCAGCGGGCATTCCCCGATCTCCTGCCGGCGCCCGGGCAGGGGCTGCGAGCCTGCGAACGTGGACCGTATACTTACGATGCAATTGAACTTCCCCCGGCCGGCCGCCTCTTGAGACAAACTACATGAGACGCCTTCCCTGGCGCTACAGCGAGCAGATGACGTCCGGAACGAGGCGGCCTTCAGCCGGAAACCGGGGATTCCCGGCTCCCGGTTCATTCTCCGGAAGCCCCGACCGCGGCCCTGGCGCCGACCTGAACCCCCC
>JAPOZF010000555.1:0-3455 GCA_026706165.1 Gemmatimonadota bacterium | reverse complement strand
TCAGCGCCGGGCCGGCGCGCCGCCGCCGCCGCGGTTGCCCTCCTTTCTTCCCTCTTCCCTGCCGACGCCGAGGTCACCGTCTTCGCCGCGGCGAGCCTGACCGCCGCCGCCGGGGAAGTGTTTGAGAACCAGGCCCGGGCCGAAGTCAGCCTCTCGTTCGCCGCTTCCTCCGTGCTGGCGCGCCAGATCGACGCCGGCGCCCCCGCCGACCTGTTCCTGTCGGCAAACCGCGCCTGGATGGATTTCCTCGAGCATCGCGGCCGCATCGATACGGCGACCCGGGTCGACCTGCTCGCCAACCGCCTGGCGGTCGTCGCACCGGCCGGTTCCGGCCTCGACGTCGAGATCGCCGGGGAGTTCGATTTCCCCGGCAGCTTCGCCGGCCGTCTCGCCCTCGGCGACCCCGATCACGTCCCGGCCGGGGTGTACGCGAGGCAGGCGCTGGTCCGGCTCGGATGGTGGTCCCGGCTCGAGCCCCGGCTAGCGCCGGCTCCCGACGTTCGCGGCGCCCTCGTCTTCGTCGAGCGCGGCGCCTGTTCCGCCGGCATCGTCTACGCCACCGAAGCGGCGGCCAGCGGCCGCCTCGAGGTCGCCGCGGAGATCCCCGACAGCCTGCACGAGCCGATCCTCTACCCGGCCGCCGCCGTCGCCGGCAGGGATTCCCCGCAGGTGCGCGCGGCGATGGCCCGCCTGCTGTCGCCGGCCGCGGCCCGGATCTTCCGGCGCCACGGCTTCACCGTCCTGCCGCGGCCCCGGCGGGTCACGTCCGGCCCGGGTCAGCCGTGATGCTCGAACCGGAAGAGCTGCAGGTCCTGGGGCTGTCCCTGCGCGTCGCCGTCGCCTGCGTCGCCCTGACCCTGCCCCCGGCCACCGCCATCGGCTGGCTGCTGGCGCGCCGCGACTTCCGCGGCAAGCTGCTCGTCGACGGCCTCTGCCACCTGCCGCTGGTGCTGCCGCCGGTGGTGACCGGGTACCTGCTGCTGCTGCTGTTCGGCAGGCGTGGCCTCTTCGGGCCGCTGCTCGAAGCCGCCGGGATCAGCCTGGCGTTCGACTGGAAGGGGGCGGCCCTGGCCTCGGCGGTGGTCGGCTTCCCGCTGGCCCTGCGCGCCGTGCGTCTCGCCATCGAGAACGTCGAGCCGCGCCTCGAGGGGGCCGCCCGCACCCTCGGGGCCGGGCCGCTGCGGGTGTTCTTCACCGTCACCCTGCGCCTGGCGGCGCCGGGACTGTGGGTCGGGGCCCTGCTCGCCTTCGCCCGAAGCCTCGGCGAGTTCGGGGCCACCATCACCTTCGCCGCCAACATCGCCGGGCAGACGCGGACGATTCCGTCCGCCATCTACACCTACCTCAACCAGCCAGGGGGGGAAGGACCGGCCATGCGGCTGGTGTGGATCTCCATCGCCCTGTCGCTGACGGCGCTGCTGGCCAGCGAATGGGCGGCGCGGCGCGCCCGGAGAGGGTGAGAGATGCTGTCCCTGCGCCTCAACCGCCAACTGGCGGCGTTCGACCTCGAGGTCGAGGTGGAGTGCCGCTACCCGGTGACCGCCATCTACGGCCCCTCCGGAGCGGGCAAGACCTCGCTGCTCAACATGGTCGCCGGACTGATGCGCCCGGACCGGGGCCGCATCGAGCTCGACGGAGAGGTGCTGTTCGATGACGCCGCCGGGATCGACAGGCCCCCCGAGGCGCGCCGGCTGGGGTACGTCTTCCAGGATGACCTGCTGTTCCCGCACCTGAGCGCCGGCGAAAACCTCCGCTTCGGGTACGACCTGCTGCCCCCGGAAGAGCGCCGCTTCGAGCCGGACCGCATCTGCGAGCTGCTCGAGATCGGCGGCCTCCTCGACCGGCGGCCCGCCACCCTGTCCGGGGGGGAGCGCCAGCGCCTCGCCCTGGGGCGCGCCCTGCTGGCCTCGCCGCGGCTGCTGCTGATGGACGAGCCGCTCGCTTCCCTCGACCGGGGCCTGAAGAGCCGCATCATCCCCTACCTGCGCCACGTCCGCTCCGACCTCGGCATCCCCATCCTCTACGTCAGCCACTCCGCGGCGGAGATCCTCGAGCTGACCGGGCAGGTGATCGTCCTCGACAGCGGCCGCGTCGTCGCCCACGGCGATTTCTTCCGCGTCGCCTCCGACCCCCGGGTGCTGCGCCTCGTCGACGAGTTCGGGTTCGAGAACGTGCTGCCCGTGGAGATCCTCCCCGGGGAAGGCGCGGGGGACGCCTGCCTGGCCCGCTGCGGCGGCCAGCTGCTGCGCATCCCGCACTGCGGCCGCCCGCCGGGAACGCGCCTCTTCGTCGGCCTGCGCGCCGACGACGTCATCCTCGCCCGCAGCCGGCCGCAGGGGTTGAGCGTGCGCAACGCCCTGCGGGGAACGGTGACCGAGATCAGCGCCGTCGGAGCGACGCGCCTCGTCTACGTCGACGTCGGCCGCCGCCTCGCTGTCAAGGTGACCCCGGAGGCGGTCGCCGAGCTCGGCCTCGCCCCCGGGCAGGAGGTCTTCTGCCTGGTGAAGACGCATTCCCTGAGAATCGGACCCGAGGTGGATTTGCCTCCCCCGCCATGCTCCGCATAGACGCCCACGCGCAGGTATTCGCCAGACTCTCGCGGGAGTTTCCGCGCCGGGCCGGGGACAGACTCCCCGCCGACCGCCAGGAGCCGGTCGAGAAGCTGCTGGAAGCGATGGCCGAAAACCGGGTGGATCGGGCGGTGCTGGTGCAGACCGGCGGCAGGGCGCTGGAACACCACGCCTACCTGCGCCACTGTCTGCGGCGGTACCCGGGCCGTTTCCTCGGCATCGGGCTGATTCCGTCCGGCGGGGTCTCGCCGCGGGAGCAGACCGATCACATGGACCGGCTGGCGGCGGACGGGGACGTGATCGGGTTCCGGTTGTCGTCGCTGGGAGGGCCGGCGGATCCACTGGCGGCGATGGACGTCCGCACCTTTGCCACCTACCCGATCTGGAACTTCGACGGCTGTGACATCCATGATCAGGCGGTACTACGTCCTTCCGTTGATCCCTGGTGTGCTCGACGCGAAGGTGCAGGAGATGATCGCCGTTCTGAGTGCCGCCGATCGCTTTATACCAGGCCTGTTGGATTCCTCTGCTGGTGTCGATCTCGGCTCGCGCACGGTGGTCTGGGAGAACACCTTCGTCGACGAGGCCAGCTATTCCGGGCCCTACATGGTGCACCCCTACCACATCGGAGCTATCGACAACTACGTCATGCCCGACAGCCCCGAGTGCATCCCCGACAACACCTATGCCACTCGCTACACGACCCCCGACGCCGCCCAGGAGGTGCGCGGCGGAATTCGCAGGGTGCTATTGCTAAACGCGGCCAACGACGCAGACGCATCGGCGCTTGAAGACCTCGCGGCACAGCCCCAGGGCATAGCGGCATCGGCCTTCGGCGCCGACGACGTGGGGTGGGTGTCGGCCAAGGGCCGGCCCTGGACCCAT
>JAPOZF010000122.1 GCA_026706165.1 Gemmatimonadota bacterium | reverse complement strand
ATGTCGCAGCCGCGGTACACGGCGCGGCCGACCGCGACCCGCTGCTGCTGCCCTCCCGAGAGATTGCCGACCCGGTCGAACATCTTCTCCTCCATGCCGAGGGCGGCGAAGATCGGACGGATCTCCCCGATCTCCTGGCGCCGCGGCCGGATGAGATTCAGCAGGTTGGCCGCGGTCGGGCGCTGGTCTAGGCGGCCGATGTAGACGTTGTGGAACGCCGACAGCTGCGGCACCAGCGCGTAGTCCTGGTGGACGAAGGCGCACTGCTCCTGGCGCAGTTCGTACAGCTTTTTCAGCAGGGTGGTCTTGCCGACACCGCTGGGGCCGATGACGACGACCTTCTCCCCGGCGCCGATGCGCAGGGAGAGGCCGGCCAGGACCGGCGTCTCCCCGTACGCAACGCTGAGGTCCTCGAGATCGTACACGTTCAGGACGCCGCCTCGGGGAAACCCGGACTCATTCCTCGAAGATGCCGATGGCGGTCCCGGTCTCGAGTATGGAGGCGTACATCGAGTTGTCCGCGGCGATGAAGCGGGCGCGCGGGAACTGGTCGAGAATCTCGCGGTCGTCGAGGGCGAGCAGCGCGTCTTTTACCTTGGCGATGAACCCCTCGCCGTACTTCCCCTCGACATCGCCGCGGATCGACCAGTTGTAGTCGGGGTAGGTCGGGGTGCGCCAGATGACGCTGACCTTGGTCGAGTCGACGTTGCCCGCGGCCTTCTCCTTGTCGAACACCTTGAAGTTGAGGGCCCCGGCCTCGTAGCTGCCCGACTGCACGAGGGCGAGGGTCTTGGAGTGGTCGCCGCTGAAGCCGACGCGCTTGAAGACCTCGTCCGGCGATTTCTCGAAATGCTGCCTGATGAAGAACTCCGGCATCAGGCGGCCCGACGTCGACCCCTTGGAACCGAAGGTGAAGGTGCGGCCCGCGATTGCCGCGGGGAATTCATCGGACGGCTCGATGCCGGTGCTGGCGTTGGCTATGAAGTAGGTGACGAACTGAAGGTCCTCTTCCCCCTGGGCGATCGCCTGGGATCCGGGCACGGCGCGCCGCGCCTTGACGCCGGACAGGCCGCCGAACCAGGCGAGCTGCACCTCGTCGTTCTTGAAGGCGTTCACCGATGCCGCGTACGACTTGACCGGTATGTACTGGACGTCGATACCCAGCTTTCCCGAGAGGTACACGGCGACGCGGTCGAAGCGCTCCTTGAGACGGGCGGTGTTCTGATCGGGAATCGCCGTGAAGCGGAACTGGTCCGCGGCCGATGCCTGGGTGGCAAGGGCAAGGGTCAGGGCAAGGCAGATCCTGCGAAGTTGCAATTTGGTCCTCCAGTTCTTGGTTGAAGTGGATGCGATGGATGAAAAGCGCTTCCGGACTGAAGTGCTACCGGAACTTCAGGTAGTGCGGCGGCGACAGGTCGACGGCGCGGCCGGCGATGCAGGCCGCCTCGACGCCGGCCTCGTGCAGGGCGTCGACCGCGGCGGCGGCCTGGGCTTGTGGAACCGCGGCGAACAGGCCCCCGCTCGTCTGCGGGTCGACCAGGATCTCCCCCTGCTTTCCCGGAAGCTCCTTCTCGTACAGGGCCGCCTCCCCGACCTGCTCCCGGTTTTCCGCGTTCGCCCCGGTGGTGACGCCGCGCTCGTACATCTCCAGCGCCCGCGGCAGGGTCGGCAGCGAGTCGACGTCGATTTCGAGGGTCACCCCTGATCCCCGGGCCATCTCCAGGGCGTGGCCGGCGAGCCCGAAGCCGGTGATGTCGGTCGCCGCGTGCACGTCGAACCGGGCCAGGGTCTCGGCCGCGGTCCTGTTCAAGTCGGTCAGCACGGCGAGGGTCTCCTCCAGGGCCTGGCGGGGAAGCATCCCTTTCAGGTTGGCGTTGAAGATCACGCCGCTGCCGATCGGCTTGGTCAGTATCAGGGCGTCCCCGGGACGGGCCCCGGCGTTGCGCCAGTACCTGTCCGGGTGCACCAACCCGGTGACCGAGAGACCGAACTTCGGCTCGTCGTCGTTGGTGGTGTGGCCGCCGGCCAGCACCGCCCCGGCCTCGGTGATCTTGCTCAGCGCCCCTTCGACGATACCGTGCAGCACCTCGGGGCCGAGATCGTCCGCAGGGAACCCGATCAGGTTGAGGCAGGCGACCGGCCGCCCCCCCATCGCGTACACGTCGCTCAGGGAGTTGGCGGCGCCGATCTGGCCGAAGGTGAACGGGTCGTCTACCGGCGGCGTGATGAAGTCCGCGGTGACGACCATCGCCGTGTCCTCCCCGAGCCGGTAGACGCCGGCGTCGTCGCTGGTCTCGAACCCGACCAGGAGGTTGGGGTCCGACTTGCGCGGCAGGCGGGCCAACAGCTTCTCGAGCCCGACCGGGCTCGCCTTGGCCGCTCACCCGCAGGTCTTGGCGAGGCTGGTCAGGGTTTTCTCTTTCGACAGGGCCATCGGTATTCGTCGGTTCGCGGATGGTTGGGGCTTTCGGTGGGGGCGACAACTTATTCAGGCCGCGGCCCCGAGGCAACGCGGTTGCCCCGAACCGGGGACTGACTACACTCAGGGGCGGCAGGATTCTCCTTAGCCGCAACAGGAAAAGCAACAGGGAAACAAGCATGTCGGTCCGACAACTGGTATCGGCGGAAGAGCTGGCAGGATGGGTGAGAGACGCCAGGGAGCGCACCTTCGAGCTCGTCGCCGATCTCAGCGACGAGCAGCTGATGGGCCCGGAGCTCTCCATCGTCAACCCCGGCCTCTGGGAGATGGGCCACCACGCCTGGTTCCAGTCGGTGTGGGCGCTCCGGCACGCCTGCGGCGAGCCCCCGGTCCGCCCCGACGAGGACGCCCTCTACGACTCGATGGAGATCGCCCACGACACGCGCTGGGGCCTGCCGCTGCCATCGCGCGACGAGACCCTGGAGTACATGCGCGAGGTCCGCGACCGGCTGCTGCGGCACCTCGCCTCCGAGCCTTCCGAAGAGCTGCTTTATCACGCCCTGTACAGCACCCTGCACGAGGACATGCACACCGAGGCGTTCACGTACACGCGCCAGACCCACGGCTACCCGCCGCCGAAGATCTCCGGCCTGGACGGGGCCGCAGTCCCCGGGGGCGGCCCCCTGCCGGGGGACGCCGAGGTCCCGGGCGGCCCCTTCCTGCTCGGGTCGACCCCGGATGAGCCGTTCGTGTTCGACAACGAGAAGTGGGCGTTCGCGGTGGAGGTCGAGCCCTTCCGCATCGCCCGCGCCTGCGTCACCCAGGGGGAGTACGCCGCGTTCATCGACGACGGCGGCTACGAACAGCGGGAGCACTGGTGCGGCGAAGGCTGGGAGTGGCGGCTGCGGAACGACGCGGCCGGACACTGCTACTTCCGCCGGGGCGGCGGCGGATGGGAGCGCCGGCACTTCGATTCCCGGGTGCCGCTCGAGCCGCACAAGGCCGTCATCCACGTCAACTGGTTCGAGGCGGACGCGTACTGCCGCTGGGCGGGCAGGCGCCTGCCGACCGAAGCGGAGTGGGAGGCCGCGGCGGCGACCTGCCCGGCCCCGGGGGGCCTCGATCCCGGGGCGGAGAAACGCCGGTTCCCCTGGGGCGACAGCCCGCCGGCACCGGACCGCGCCAACCTCGACTGGCGCGGCATGGGGACCGTCGACGTCGGCGCCTTTCCCGCCGGGGACAGCGCCCACGGCTGCCGCCAGATGATCGGCAACGTCTGGGAGTGGACGAGTTCGGATTTCCAGCCCTTCCCGGGATTCACCCCGGATCCCTACAAGGATTACTCCGAGCCGTGGTTCGGCACTCGCAAGGTGATGCGCGGCGGCTGCTGGGCGACGCGCTCGCGGCTGATCCGCAGCAACTACCGCAACTTCCAGACCCCCGACCGCCGCGACGTCCTCACCGGGTTCCGCACGTGCGCCCTGTGACCGCGGGCGGGGGGGCCGGGCGTTTCGCCGGGGCAGGTTCCGGAGATCGGGAGAGCCGCTGCCTGGAGTGGCGACGAGCGATACCCGGGTTCTCCGGACCCCGGCACCCCCGCCGGGTGCGGCGAGCCCCGTGAAGATCCTGATCGTAACCCCGGCGCCCCCCGGCTCGCGCAAGGGGAACCGGGTCACGGCGATGCGCTGGCGGCGCATCCTGCGGGAGCTCGGACATGCCGTCGCCGTGGCCGGGGAGTTCCGGCGCCAGCAGCCCGACCTGCTGGTGGCCCTGCACGCGCGGCGTTCAGCGGCTTCGCTGGCGCGCTTCGCCGCCGCGCACCCGGAACGGCCTGCCGTCCTCGCCCTGACCGGCACCGACCTGTACCAGGACATCCACGTCGACCCCGGGGCGCAGCAATCCCTCGAGCTGGTGGACCGTTTCGTCGTGCTGCAGGCCCTGGGGCCGGCCTCCCTTCCCGAACGGTTTCGCGACCGCGCCCGCGTCATCTACCAGTCGATCGTTCC
>JAPOZF010000123.1 GCA_026706165.1 Gemmatimonadota bacterium | reverse complement strand
AGGCGGTTCCGCAACTCCACCGCCTGAACCGGGCCTTTGCCGAGGAGTACGTGGTCCCGAACACCGTGGTTTTCGACTACCCGGACATCGCCGCTCTCGCCCGTCACCTGGCCGGGGAACTCGGCGAGGCGGCTGTCGGTGACCCAGCCCCTCAGCCGCAACCGGAGCCTGAGCCACTGCCGGGGGTTCCGGGGGAGGAGGAAGAGGACGGCATCGCGATCGTGGGCATGGCGTGCCGGTTTCCCGGGTCCGCTGACATCTCGGAATTCTGGGCCCGGCTCGAAGCGGGGGCGGACGCCGTTACCGACGGACGCGGTGATACCGGTTCCTGGAAGGACCTTTCCGAAGACCTTCCCGCCGGGTACGCCCCCTACCGCCAGGGCGGGTTCGTGGAGGGGATCGAGCAGTTCGACTCGAGGTTCTTCCGGATCGCCCCGATCGAGGCGCGCCAGATGGATCCGCGGCAGCGGATGCTGCTGGAGACGACCTGGCAGGCTCTCGAGGACGCGGGGATGGACCCGGACCGGTTGCGGGGCAGCCGCACCGGGCTGTACGCCGGCATTGCCGCCAGCGAATACCGCGACCTGATGACCGGAAGCGGCGTCAGCTATCTGGGCACCGCCGCGAGCATGACGGTCGGGCGGGTTTCCTTCGCCCTGGGTCTTGAGGGTCCGACGATACCGGTGGAGCTCAACTGCGCTTCGTCGCTGGTAGCGGTGCACTATGCTGTCTCCGCCCTGCGGCAGGGAGAGGTGGACATGGCCCTGGCCGCAGGCGCGCACGCCGTCCTGTCGCCCGAGCTGACCAGAGAGATGGCGGAGCTGGGGTTGCTGTCGGCGAGCGGTCGGTGCAGGGCTTTCGATGCCGCAGCGGACGGCTTTGTGCGGGGCGAGGGCTGCGGGGTAGTACTCCTGAAGCGGTTGAGCGAGGCGGAGGCCGACGGCGACCGCATCCGGGGCGTGATCCGCGGGTCGGCGGTCAACCAGAACGGCGCGGCCGCCGGACCGACGGTGCCGAACGGTCCCGCGCAGGAACGGGTGATCGAGGAGGCGCTGGCGCGGGGGAGTGTCCCCCCGGAGGAAGTGGACTATCTCGAAGCACACGGGGCCGGGTCGGGGTTCGGGGACCCGATCGAGGTGCAGGCGGCCGCAGCGGTGTACGGCAAGGGACGCGCGGCGGACCGCCCGCTGTTGATCGGCTCGGTGAAGACCAACATCGGACACCTGGAGCCGGCTGCCGGGGTTGCGAGTCTGATAAAGACCGTGCTGGCGATGGAGCGGGGGGTGATTCCGAAGAACCTGCACTTCGAGGAACCGAACCCGCACCTGGACTGGGACCGGCTCCCGGTGGAGGTGGTGTCGGACCTGACCGACTGGCCGAGCCATCCCGGACGGCCGCCGCGCGCCGGGGTGAGCGCCTTCGGGATCTCGGGGACGAACTCCCACGTCGTGGTCGAGGGGTACGGAGAAGCGAACGGCGCCGGACCGGATGGGGAATCCCTTGCTTCCGGTCCGGCCCGTCCCGTAGGCGTTTCCCTGCCGGAGACGCTGGCGGACCTGCCGCTGCCCGGAGAAGGGGAATCAGGGACGCGCAGGACGCGCATCCTTCCATTGTCCGGGAAAGCGGAAGGGGCGCTGCAGGAGCAGGCGGGTCACTACCTGTCGTGGCTCGACGAGCGGGATGGGGAAGGGAACGCGGAGACCGTGCTGGCGGACATGGCCTGGACCGCCGGCGTGGGGCGGAGTCATTTCGAGCACCGGGCGGCGGTAGTTTTCCGCGGCGCCGCGTCGCTGCGGGCGGGGTTGAAGACGCTCGCGGAGGCGGAAGCGCGGCCGCAACCCCTCGCCGCGTCGAAGGCGGCGTTCGTGTTCACCGGGGAAGGCTGCCAGTGGGTCGGCATGGGTCAGGAGCTGTACGAAAGCGAGCCGGTGGTGCGGGCGGTTCTCGACCGCTGCGATGCGGTAATGCGGGAAGAAAGGGGCGCTTCCCTCCTGGACGCGATGTTCGGCGGCGCCGGACCGGAGGGCGCCCTGGAGGACCCGGCGAGGGCTCAGCCGACCGTTTACGCGCTGGAGTGCGCCCTTGCGGCCCTCTGGTCGAGCCTGGGGATTCGGCCGGGCGCGGTTGTCGGGCAGGGGCTCGGGGAGCTTGCGGCAGCGCAGGCAGCGGGGGTGTTCGGCCTGGAGGAGGGGTTGCGGCTTGCGGCCGTGCGGGGTGCGACCGACCCGGCCCGGAACGGTCAGGAAGCGGTGCTCGAGGCCACCGCGATCTCACCGCCGGCCCTTCCCTTCGTGAGCAGTGTTACGGGGCGCGTGCTGGACGCGGACGGGCTGGACCGGGAGTACTGGCAACGGCGGGGGCAGGAGCCGGTTGCTTTCGACCGATGCGCGGAGACGCTGGCCGGGCTGGGTGTGCAGGCCGTCTTGGAGATCGGCGCGGATGCGGTGCTGGCCCCGATGTTTTCCCGGGCCTGGCCGAAGCCGGGAGATGGCCGCCAAGCCGATGGGAACGGATCCCGGGCTTCGGCTTCGGGGGGCAGCCCCGGGGCACCGGTTGCGCTGTCGAGCCTGAGGCAGGATTCGCAAGGCGACGACGCCTTCGTGTCGGCGGTCGCAGGGGCGTACGAAGCGGGGCTTGCGGTTTCCTTTGCGGGGTTGTTCGCCGGAGAGACCCGGCGCCGGATCTCCCTTCCGGGCTATCCGTTCCAGCGCCGGCGCCACTGGATCGAAGCGCAGACGGCATCCGGGGGGTTGAATGCAGTCGATTGACCAGCCTTTCCTCCTGTCCTTATTTCTTTGGCTGCTGCATGTAAAATTTCTTTGGCTGCTGCATGCCAAAACCACCATCACCCTTGCGGGAGGAAAGTGAAAATGGCCTCGACCGGAGATCGCCTCAGGAACCTCATCAGCGAAAACCTCGAAGTAGATGGCAAGCCGTTGGATCTGCCCGAGGATCTGAACTTCAGCCTCATGGAGTCAGGAGTTCCCTCCACGGATCTCGTTGCCTTTGCGAAACTGGTGTCCCAGGAGTTCAACATCACGTTTACGCCCCAGCATTGCACGGAACTGAAAAGCGTGCAGGAAGTAGTCGAACTCATCGATTCCCAGGCTGGCTGAACGGCCTTCGCCAAGGAAGGGATCCGCTGATCGGAATTCGGCGGCTTTCCAGTCGGGCCGACACGGCCGGTTGGGAAGCCGCCGTTTTCATGTGGCAGCCCGCACAAATGCCTGGTACCGTTGCAGAGCCCTGGTGGCGTCCGTTCAGGAAAGTCGGCGATGCCGCGGTACTGCACATCGATCTGACGCCTCATGCTGCCCGCGAAGCCGAGGCTTCGGGGTGGCTCGATGGGCCGGAAAGGTCGCGTTGGCAACAATACCGGCACCAAGGTCCGCGGCGCCGGTTCGCTTTATGCAGGGCGGCGCTCCGCGCCGTTCTCTGCCGCAGGCTCGGTTGCCGGAACGAGCAGCTCGGGTTCGGCGCCTCCGCTCACGGAAAACCGTATGCGCTGATACATGGAGCCGCCGCACCCGTCAGCTTCAACGTCAGTCACAGCGGCGAACACGGCCTGATCGCTTTGGCGGCGGCAGGAAGGCTGGGTGTGGACCTGGAGGAACGCACCCCCCGCCGTCATCTCGACGAACTGATCAGTGCGGTGCTGGGGCCGGCTGAGCAAGCCGAGCTGGCGTTGGCCCCCGGATCACGGAAGCTGCACTTGTTCTTCCATCTCTGGACCATGAAGGAAGCATTGATCAAGGCCCTGGGCCTGGGCCTTTATTTGGACATGTCCCGGTTGGAGATCCCGTTGGCCATGCGCAACGGAAAGAAGACGAGCATTTTCCGGTTCCCCGAGGCGCCGACCGCAAGGTGGCGGCTGGAAGATCTCGGCAACGAACATTTCGCGGCTGCCATCGCTTGCGAACTGGATCCGGATTCCCGTTGACCTCAACTCCAGAACCGGTCTGGGACGTACCCGAGCCGCTTTCCACCTGCGATGTCCGGGTGGACGAGGACACGGCTATCACCTTGCGCCGCCACGGAAATCCCGAAGGGCAGCGGCTCGTTCTGAGCCACGGCAACGGTCTGGCGATCGACCTCTACTATCCCTTCTGGTCGCTGCTCGCGGAGGACTTCGACCTGATTGTCTACGACCTGAGGAACCACGGTTGGAACGCCGTCGGGCCCATGCAAATGCACAATGTTCCGACCTTCGTCAGCGACCACGACCTCATTCTGCAGGCAATCGACCGCCACTTCGGAAGGAAACCGAAAATCGGGGTTTTCCATTCTCTTGCCGCCCTGACGACGCTGATGTCCCCTTCCAGGGGCAGTGAATTTTCCGCCTGCGTTCTGTTCGATCCGCCCCTGTGCAAGCGCGGCGCCAGCTACGAGGAGTTCGACGCCGCGAGCGAGCGTGTGGCTGCAATGACC
>JAPOZF010000276.1 GCA_026706165.1 Gemmatimonadota bacterium | reverse complement strand
CCAACTCGGCATCAGCACCCGCACGCTGCGCAACAAGCTCCACGAGTACGGCGCCATGGACGCCTTCAAGGAGGGCGGCAAGCCGGCCGTGGCGGCTGACGAAAACGGCCACGGCGAACCTCTTTCCGCCCTTCCCCGGAGCTGACGGCCACCCTCCGGCTGTTCGTCCCGGTAACCGGTCCTGTTCCACCGGTACCGGGAGATTGATTCCGGGCCCTCGGCGGGCTACCTTTCCGCGCCTTGAACGGAGCCTGATCCCGTCGGCCAGGATCGTCGATGGCAAATGGAGAAGGGGGAAAACCATTCACCCGCCACCCCGTCGACAGAAATCCGGCTACCGGTGGGACTTTTTCCGGGCAGCGCATCCCGTCCCTTGAAAACCGGATGTCCTCGCTTGACCAACACCGCCAGGATGGGATCCCCGTAGCGGCGGATCACACCGCTGCCCCTCCGCGTTCTTCCCGATGACATGAGCGACCCGGCCGGCAGACGCGACGAGATCCAATCCCTGTCCGACGCCAGGTCGCTGATCGATACCGTCGTTGCCGCCAGCCGCAGCGACCGGTTGAGCGATGAGGAGCGGGAAGGTTTCATCCGCCGGCTGCTGCTCAATCAGCCCCTGCAGTCCCGCCTCGAAATCCCGGAGGCCATCGACCTGTTGCTCTCGAAGGTGCCGGCCGGCGAGTGGGAGTCGGCCTTCGGCAAGGCAGCAGGCAAGGTGTTGCCCCAGGTCGTCGTGGAGATGGTCGACACCGTCGCCGACGTCGGCCACGCCGAGGCGCTCCGCCTCAGCGGCGGCGACCCGAAGACCCTCCTCGACATCCTGAAGGAGCTCGACAGTTACTTCCGCAGACTCGACGAGAAAACGCGATACCTGCGCGGCATGCGGGCGGTCTGCGTGCAGGCGGACGTCTACCGGATGTTGTCCGACCCGGATATCTGGCGGCGGAGAAAGGTCCCCCCGTTCTGCCTCGACAACCGCGCGATCGCCTCCCTGAAGGAACAGAAGAGGATCGCAGAGCTTCCAGCCGCCTACGAAGCGAGCATCATGGAGTTGCAGCGCCGCGACATGGCCGTGGGCCTGCGAGGAAATCGGCGGCCCTCCAGGCGCAGTTCCCGGGTGAATTCCATGGCGCGGGAGGATTTCGACAAGCTGTTCACCGCGGTTTCTCCACTGCGGCTGGGGATTTCCAGCGCCAACGCCTCGGACAACCACCTCCGCACCAAGGAACAGGGCGGCAAGACGCTCAACGCCGGGATCGATCTGTGTACCGACGACTCGGGCGAATGCAGGCCTCCATTGACCGTGACGGCGCGGCGTCTCGAGAAACCCCGCCTGGTGCTGCGCTCCCTTTCGAAGGGGTTCGAAGCGGAATTCGAGATCAACCCGCGCGGCGAACCCGCAGTCCAGAGCGATCTGTATTTCGCCTATCGCCGCGGCGGGGACGAGTCCCTGCGCATGGTCAAGGAGGCGCTCGTGCACTGCGGGATCGTCTCCCAGCGCACCAGGGACGTGGTCGGGGACGTGTCGAATTTCACCGGCGGCGGCGGGCTCGAAGTCGTCACCTCCAGCGCCGTTCTGCAGGGATCGGGACTCGGCACCAGCAGCATTCTCGCAGCGGCCATACTCAAGGTCTTCTACCGGATGACCGGTCACTCCGCAGGCACCGACGCAGGCGAATACCCCGAGCTGTACGACCAGAGCGTGCTCCTCGAGCAGAACCTCGGGCTCAACTCCGGCTGGCAGGACGCGCGCGGGGCCCACGGGGGTACCAGCGCCGCCAAGGATCTGTACGCGCCCCCGACCGACGGGCCGCCGGTACCGGAAATCACCTTCGTCGCGGTGGACCCCGACCGTTTCACGGAGCGCATTGTGCTATTCGATACCGGCGTTCCGCGCCCCGCCTCGCGTGGGTTGAACGTCGTCCTCTCCGCCTACCTGAGGAGGGACCGCCATCGCTATTTCGCCTTGGGAGAATCGCTGGCGCTCCATGACGACATGGTGGACGCCCTCCGCGCCGGCGACTACGACGCCCTGGGCAGGATGGCGACGCGCTACTGGGAACTGCGCTGCATTCTCGATCCCGAAGCGACCGGCCCCACCCTGCAAAACCTGTTCGAAGGGACCGCTGTTTCCGGGCTGTGCAGCGGCGGCATGCTGACCGGCGCTGGCGGCGGCGGTTTCGCCCTCCTCGTGGCGGCAGACGGCGCCGCGGATGACCTCAAGCGGGGACTGGGGAAACTGCGCGACCGGAGCTCTTTCGCCGCCAGCAGGGTGGTCGATTTCCGGCTCAACAGCAGCGGTCTGAAGCTGACCGAGAGCCATGTCTGAAAACGGAGAGGACGGCAGAAACATGATGATGTCGGACAAGGCCGGATTCGTCGCCGGCGTTGCCAACCACCGCAGCATTTCCTGGGCGATCGCCCGGGCCCTCGACCGGGAGGGCGCCCGGCTGGTCCTCGGCTACCTCGGCGAGCGCGAGCGGACGGGAATCGAAAAGATCGCCGGCCAGTTGTCTGCCCCGCCGGTTCTCGTTCAGTGCGATGTCGGCGACGACCAATCGGTGGAGGCGGCCTTCTCACAGGTGGCAGGGGAGGTCGGCAAGCTCGATTTCCTCGTCCACGGGATCGCCTTCGCCAACCGGGAGGATCTCGACGGCCGGTACACCGACACCTCGCGGGACGGCTACCGCCTCGCCCTCGAGGTCAGCGCCTATTCGCTGAACTGCCTGGTGCGCGGTGCCGAACCTCTGATGACCGCAGGAGGGGGGGTGGTTGCCCTGACCTACCTCGGCAGCGAGCGGGCGGTGCGCAACTACAACGTCATGGGGGTAGCGAAAGCCGCGCTCGAATCCGGGATTCGCTACCTCGCCTCGGAGCTCGGCGAGAAGAACATCCGTGTCAACGGGCTCTCCGCGGGACCGCTCAAGACACTGGCCTCGCGGGGCATCCGCGACTTCAACCTGATGCACCGGGCGCACGCGGAGCGGGCGCCGCTGCGGCGCAACACCGACCTCGAGGAAGTAGCCGACGCCGCCCTCTTCCTGTGCAGCCACCTCAGCCGCGGCATCACGGGAGAGGTGCTCTATGTCGACGGCGGATACCGCATCATGGGGATATAGTTTCGAGCGCCGCCCGGAATCCCTTGATACCGAGGGCCTGCATCAGCGAAACCCTTGCCCGGGCGGCTCCCCAGGTTCTTCGGCTACAGGTCGAGGGCCCGCAGCTGCAGCAGACTGCGCCGTCCCCACCGCCGGCCGGTGCGCTCGAGGGCCTCGAGATGATCGCGCAGAAAAGCGGCGTCGGCCGCTGTGTCGACGTCGTACCAAGGAGGCAGCAGCGCCAGGTCGAGGCCGGCGGCGGCCTCAAGGGTCTGGCGGAAAACCCGGCTGCTGCTCCACTCGATGTTGCGGAACAGACCCCTGTTGACTTGGCGCTGTCCGACGAGGTAATAGCCGCCGTCGCTGCACGGGCCCAGCACCAGCTCGCGGGTGCGCAGCAAGTCGAACGCCCGGTCAATCAGCTCCGGTCCCAGGGACGGGCTGTCGGAGCCCAGGACCACGGTCCGGTCGGCGCCGCGTTCGAAGCTGTGCTCGAACATGACCTCGATCCGGTTTCCGAGGTCGGTGTCCGGTTGGGGAACGAAATCGAACGCCGCGGCGGAGGATCCCAGCATCTTCCCGAGGGCATCCGCAGCCCCCGCGGGTGAATAGGCGATCACCTTTCTCGCCGCGGTTGTCGCCGTTGCGGTCTCCGCGCAATCGAGCAGAAAGGACCGGTAAAGATCGGCTGCCTGCGAGGCGCTCAGCCGCGGCTGCAGTCTGGTCTTCACCTTTCCTGAGACCGGGAGTTTCGCGAACAGAATGACGCAGGTACACATGCCGGCGAATTGTACACCCCTTGCGGACCACCGTCCAAACAATGGGGCGCTCAACCGCATCGAGTCAGAATGAGCGCCGAACCACAGGACCTGTACGATCTGCTGCGGCGGCGCCCCGGCGAGTACTACCCCGCCGACGATGTCTGCGCTCGCCTGTCCTGCACATCCGGGGAGCTCGAGGAAATGCTCGAATCCCTGGAACAGGCCGGCGCAATGGTGGCCGCCGACCCCGGCCTGGGAATGCGGCTGACCGGAATACCGGAGCGGCTGGCCCCGGTCGAGATTCGCCATCGCCTCGGAACCGTGACCTTCGGGCGCCGCGCCGTGGTGAAGGAGCGCGTCGCCTCGACGAACGACGTCGCCGCCGGACTCGCCCCCACTTTCCCTGCCGGCACCGTCGTCGCCGCCGAATCGCAGTCCCGGGGGCGGGGCCGCCGCGGCCGCCGGTGGCTGGCCGAGCCCGGAAGCAGTCTCCTGTTTTCCGTGATCCTGCCGCATGCCCCTCCGCCGGTCGCGCACAGTCTGCTGGTAGCCGGGGCGGCCGCCCGGGC
>JAPOZF010000524.1 GCA_026706165.1 Gemmatimonadota bacterium | reverse complement strand
GCTCGCGCGGCTGGAGGGCGCCGGCAACGGCCGCGTGATCGGCCATGACGTTCAGGTCCACCCAGTCGCCCCAGGATTCCCCGGCGCGTCCGCCGAAGGTCAGGGTGCGCAGGTCGTCGGCCTGCCCCCGGCAGGGGAGCAGCGCGCAAGCGGCCGCCGCAACGAGGGCGGCAGTGTGGTTCCGAACAGGTGGTCCGCGGCGATTCACGGTGAACAGATACGGGGCCGGTGACTTCCCGAGTCCGTCAGCGTACGAACGAGGCCGGGGACGGCCCATCTCCCCTCCCCGCTTTCTCCGTACGGTCGATGGTGAGGCTCGCACAACCTCCTGCGCCGGATCCCGGCGCGCCGCCCTGTGTCCGAGCCCGCAACGGTCATGGCCCTGGAGACGGCATCTCGCACCGGATGGGCCGCTCAAGGTCGCACCCGCTGTTTCCGCGCCTCGAACAGGCCCGTTTCCTTTGTAATGCGGAACCGGCCGTTCGCAGCGATCTCCTTCTCCACCAACTCCGCCAACCGGGCGGCCCTGTTTCCCGACAGGTCGTAGCGGCCGGTCGACAGCCCGTACGCGACCACCGGCCCGGCCTCGGTTACCTCCAGGGAATCGTCGCGCCGCGTCATGGCAACCTCGGTGAACCACTCCCCGAGCAGGCCGGCGCCGTCCTGCAGGCTGAACCCCTCCTCGACCGGGACGGGCCTGGTCTTCCGGCCGGGACTCACCCCGTCGAGCATCCGGAACAGCTCCCGCATGTGGGACAGGCCGTTGGTTGCAGCCATCAACCTGCCTCCCGGTTTCAGCACCCTCCATATCTCTCCCAGCCCGCGCCGGCGGTCCGGAACGTGGTAGAGCATGTGGTTGGCCACAACCAGGTCGAAGGTCTCTTCCGGGAACGGCAGCGCCTGGGCGTCGCAAACGCAGGTCGTGAACCGCCCGTCCGCCGCCAGCCTGTCACGCGCCTCGGACGCCATGCCGTGGAACAGGTCGGACAGCACCGCAACGCAGCCCGGAGGAACGTCCGGCAGATTGCGCTTCCAGAGCTCCCCGGTCCCGCAGCCCACTTCGAGAACGCGGCTGTCCGCTTTCAAGCCGAGGCGTTCGAAGACCCACCGGCTCCAGTCGACCTTGTTGGTGCTGAAATTGGCGTGGAGACTGACGCGGGACCTGAGGTTCCTGGAATCCCCGTACTGACCGGACAGGTTCATGGGGATTCAGGGCCGCCAATCCCGGTGTTCGGGTTTCTTTCCATTGATAGGGTTTGCGCGCGGGTCGATCGGGAAATCGAGCGCGAACCCGCGCCGATGAAAACGATCCTATTCAATGGGCCAGATGGCCCCCATCTGCCATACGTCCAGGAATCGCACGTTCGCCTTTCCCCCTCGCGCGAAAAGCTCTACGCCGAGACTGTCCGGGCGGTCGGGATATATACGCTTCGCGAGGTACTGGCGGCCGTCGGCGAAAACCTCTACTACGCTCCGATCCACGAATACCCGCAGTTCCATCGGCTTGCCGTAAGGGTGGTCGAACGCGCACCGCTGGGATTCCCGATTGCTCACCTCGGGGCTGATGCTGGAGCGGCTTGCGTCCAGAATCAACTCCCTGAGCGGCCCGATATCCTGCGGCGCACGGTTGGCCGACCATGGATTGAGGTTCAAACGAACCAGGGTCTGCTCTTCCCCATCGGGAGAACAGCAGACTTTCAGGCCGAATTCCTCGGCGCTCTCCCATTCGAGCAACGCTCGAATTTCCAGCCGGTTTCCACCGATTCCATCAAGCCGGACATCTTCGCCGGCGTTCAACTCGATGTTGGAAAAGCGCGTGTGCTCACCGCGCAACGCCTCCAGTTCCGGGACCGGTTCCATGAGCAGGTCGCCGTCATCGGACAGGGACAGAACCATCGGGAGGGCGAACATCCCCGCCCAGCCGGAGGCGCGTTGGACATAACTGTAGCGCCCTTCGTGAAGGCGCCCGAAGAGAATGCGCCGGCCCCTGTCGTCCAGGAGCGTCAGACCCTCGTTGTAGACGCCGGGGCGCCCTGTTTCGCCGCGTGCCAACCGTTTGTGGCTTTCGGGAATGAACCTGTGGTCCGCGCAGGTTCCGATATAGAATTGGGCCCCGCGCAGGTGGCTGGTGAAGGACAGTACATGTTTGTCCCCCAGACGGAAAAAGTCGGGACAGCCGCAATCCTCCCCCCACTCGGTGAAACGGCCTCCCTCGTAGAAGGGATGCAGGTACTCCCAGTGAGCGAGGTCCCTGGATGAAAACAGATACGCCGCATCCGGAGGGGCGCTTCCGCTGTTCCCGGTCAGCGCGTAGCAGGTATCTCCTTCGACCCAGGCGCATGGCGCACCGCCGATCCGGTATTCATCCCCGGCCTGCGGATTGGGTATGACCGGGTTCGCCGGGTGTTTCTCCCAACCGAGGAGCATGTCATCTGCGCTCGCGGCGAGACAGATGCCATCGGGCAGGCCGTGATAGATGAGGGTGGGCATTCCCACCTTGTCGATGAAGGCCGCACCGCTGTAGCACTGGTCCCGGTCGGCCCCCTGCGGACCGGGGGCCAGCGCAATCGGGTGGTCCGACCAGTGCACCAGATCCTCACTTGAGGCGTGGCCCCAATGTATGGTGCCGTGAAAAGCCCCGTTGGGATTATACTGGTAAAAGACGTGGTACCTGCCGTTCCAGAAGAGAGTTCCGTTCGGGTCGTTCATCCAGTTGACCGGCGCCAGGAAATGGTATGCCGGGCGGAACGGGTCGGACGCCATTCTGAAACGGCGTGGGTCAATTTCGTTCTGCCTGAATTCAGTCATCAACTTGCCCCCCCGGGTGCTTGAGACCGGGTGTTACAAAGCCCCTTTTCGACGGGCGGGACAAGCGCCGGAGATTGCGTTGCAGGTTGGTCCGCCCTGACCGGGAGACGACTGGCCGGTTTTTTTTTGGTTCACGAAGTACCGCTTTGCGGGTCATATGGGACAGACGCCAGACGCCCGCCGACACCGCTTCGGAATCGATGGCGGTTCCCGATACCTGCCGGCCGGTCGCGAGAGCGGTCCGGCCGCACCCTGAGCTGGGGTACGGTGTTCGTACAGGATCGAGTCCTCTTGACAGCCAACCGGATTTGCGCAGACCAGCCGACATAAGCGCCGAGGCCGTAGACCGATACGGACGCCTGGTGCTCAAAGCCGCCTACCGGATCGTCCCCGATTCCGACGATGCGCAGGAGGTGTTCCAGGAGACCTTCCTGGGCTTCCACGCCGCCTGTGCGCGCGGCGAGACCATCTCCCACCCGAAGGCATGGCTATGCCGGGTGGCGGCCAACGCCGCCTTCGACATCCGCAGGCACCGGCATCGGGCCCGGATGTGTGAAGTGGAAGATACCCCGGCAGACGCCCGTCCAGACAAGGAGGCCGAGCGCCGCATGCTGCTGGACCGGGTGCGCGACCTTGCCGCCGAGTTGCCGGAGCGCCAGCGCATGGTCTTCGCCCTGCGCAACTTCGAGGGCTTGCCCTTCGCCGAGATCGCCGCACGGCTGGGTTGCAGCGAGGAGTCGGCCAGGGCCAGCGAGTACAAGGCACTGAAAAAGATCCGCGCCTGTATGGGTGCCGACAGCAAGGACCAAGCGCCATGAACAGGGATGAATTCGAAGGCAGACTCAGCGACTACGTGCGAGGCGAGCTGTCGCCTGCCGAAGCCAGAGAAATCGAGACTTACCTCGACGGGCACCCGGAAGCGGCCGACGACCTGGAAGCGGTGCGTACCGTGGTGGAGCTCAGTGCCCGTATCGGCGCCGCCGAACCATCTGAGGCGCTGTTCGCGGGGGCCCGGGCAAGGGCGGTGAGAGCGATCCGCGCAGAAGCGGAAGAGGAGCACACAACGCAGCGGACGGCTTTCCGGGGGCGGCTGCCGCGCCCGGTGTACCTGTCGGGGCTGGCGGCTGTGCTGGCCGCGGTAGCGGGGGGGCGGCGCGGGCAGGATGGAGCGACGCCGGCGTGGGCGGATGTGGTCGCCGAGGTACGCAAGCTTCATTCAGTGCACATAGTGGGCTGGTTCCGCGGGGAAAAAGGAGAACGGGTGCCGGTGAAACAGTGGCTCAAGGCTCCGCACTTCTTCCGCGCCGAAGTCGGTGCCGGTGCGGCGCGGCGGGTGCTCGTGGTGAGCGACGGAAAAACAGAAGCCTACGCGGATGGCGTCTGGTATGACATAGGCATCCCGGGAGAGGAATGGTGGTATTCCATCGATGAAGTCGCCGACCGACTGGCCCTGCCCGAGCGCGAGCAGCTCGAGCCATGGAGCTACCGGATCGAGGGCGAGAGTCGTGGGCAGACGGTGCTTTTTTCGATCTGGCGGCGTTCCTCCCTCGGGGAAAGAACTCCATCGGACATCCGCTTTGAAATCGAAGTGGATGCCCGGACCCGGTTGCCGGGCAACGCTCGA
>JAPOZF010000175.1 GCA_026706165.1 Gemmatimonadota bacterium | reverse complement strand
GGGGGGGGGGAGCTCTACCGCAAGGCGCGGTTTTTTTTCGCCGGAATGATTCTCGGTGCCTTCGTCGTGTCGGGCACCTGGCTGGTCATCGATGCGGTCACTGGCAAGCAGGGGAATTTCGTGCTCGTCTGGTGACCTGAAGTTCGCTGGTTGCTCTTCAGTCCGGCCGCGGCAGGAGAGGCGTCGAACAGGAGTGTTACCGGCGCAAACGCGGCACCGGGTCAGCCCTGTTCTGTGCCGTCACCGCATCTGCGCGGCGCCGGTCACTGCCAGCCGAGGACGAAGTTGTTGGTCATGCCGGTGAAGTGGTCGATCACCAGCCAGGTTCCGGAGACCACGAAAGCCCCCAGGATCATGCCGAGGAAGAACGAGCGCAGGCTTTTGTAGGCGGCGCTGCCGCCGTACTTCAGCACCCAGCCCTTGATCAGCCATGCGAGAAACACGTTGAACCACATGACGCCGGAGGTGAACACCGTTCCTCCCATGGCGAGGCCGAGGGGGTGCAGGGGCCAGGAGACGAAGCGCAGCTGGCAGATCATCAGAATCCACATCATGCCGGCGCCGAAGAAGGTGAACATCCAGCCCCAGAAGTCGGTGGTCGCCTGGCTGTTCAGCATCTGCGCGAGGTAGGTGAGCGGGAATTCCGACGAGGCCCGCCACCACCAGTCGTGAAGGTTGATGCCGCCGTACGAGTACGACAGGTAGATGACGATCCAGAACGAGGAGAGCAGGGTCACCAGTATTCCCCCCATCATGGCCCAGAAGAAGGGCCGGCGCTGCGGTCCGGCCACCGTCTCCTCGATCAGCTTGAGGTTGTTGGCGCAGGAGGCCATCGGGAAGGTGACGATGTCGGCGGTCCAGGGATAACAGTAGGCCAGGCCGGTCAGGCCGGATCCCCCGAGCCGCGACACCCCCATGCTGGCCATGATGAAGTCCGGGGCGATCAGGGGCGCCCTGACCAGGGCGACGCCGGCCTCGACGACGATGCGGCTGAGGGCGATGAAGAGGAGGAAGGCGACGGCGAGAAAGAGGGGGACGACCCACAGGGGGATGCCGGCGGCGTTGAGCCACACCGTCATCACAACCAGGCCGCCGGCGATGCCGAACACGGCGCCGCGGTAGGAGACGATCTCGCTGCTGTCGTCGATGCCGGGGTCGCCGGTGAACGCCTTGCGCACCACCTGCCGCAGGTGGTTGCGCGCCTTCCACAGGGTGAAAAGCGCGAACATCAGCATGGCCCCGAGGGCCTGGTGGGTCAGGTAGGGGGCCTGCGGATTGGAGAACCACCCGAGCTTCTCGGTGCTGGCGATGCCGAGGGTGTTGAAGACGCCGCGCTCGAGGATCGTCAGGAGGTAGAAGACCCAGATGCCGAGCCCGAGCGGCTGGCTGATGAAGTAGGAGAATCCCAGCAGCGAGAAGGAGACCTGCATCGGCACGCTCACCCCGAGAATCGTGAACCCCGTGCTCAGGCCGATGCCCCGGAAATAGGGGGAGTAGTGGCTGAGGCCGTTGATCGAGCCGATGACCACCGGCAGGGCGAAGCCGATCCAGAACAGCGACCGCCTCAGCAGCGGCGGAATCGACGACATGGGCCCGCTTTCCGGCCCGGAGGCGACCAGCTCGATGGGCGCCTGCATCATCGGGTAGAGCAGGCGCTCCCCTTGGATCCACTGCTTGCGCAGCACCACCATCAGGCAGATTGAGACCAGGTGCAGGGACAGCAGGAACAGCAGCCAGGCGGACAGCGACTCCATCCAGCCCCCCCAGGGGATCGACTCCCCCTGGGGCAGCCCCTCGTAGAACCCGAGGATCAGGCTCTCCTCGCTGGGAGCGATCCATCCGGGCACCAGCGGCTGGATGAGGTCGACCCAGCCGTTCTCCGGCGTCGCGTAGTAGTAGACGCCGGTGATCATCGGCAGCAGGTGCTCGACGAGGCCGAAGGTCGGCAGCGAGGCCGACACGAACATCATCGCGAAGATGAGGACGAGTTCCTCGCGGCGCAGGGAGAGGCGGCGGGCGGCCAGGCCCACGAGGATGTTGCCGAGGACGAGGTAGAAGAAGAAGAAGAGGGCGATCGGGTTGCTGAAACACCAGGCGACGAAACTGCCGCGGATGATGGTGTTGGCGTAGATGGCGCTGGTGCCGATGGTCGCGCACAGCGCCGCCCCGATCAGGAACGCCCGGAACCTGAGGATCACGGCGTCTTTTCAGTCGGGAACAAAATGCCCCGGGCAGGCGCGGGGAAATCCGGGATTCCGTCAAGCTCGATGCCTGGACCGGTGCGCACGGGTGTTCAGCCTTCTTCCGGAAGGCGGATGCGGGACAGGGCCGCCTCGTTTATGAGGATCTCATCGGCGTACCGCATCCGCAGCTCTTCGATGTACCCGTTGAAGAGCTCCTCCCTGCGGATCATGTTGAGGATGCCGCGGATACGGGGAGCCTCCTCCTCCAGCGACCGCTGCTCGCCGCCGCTCCGCTCCCTGACCCGGAAGACGGAGTAGCCCCCTTTCACCTTCAGGGGACCGACAAGCTGGTTGAGCCCGGCTGCGGCCGCCTCCTTTATCAGGTCGCCGTACAACGGGGTTTCGTACGAATGAAGGTGGAACTCCGGTCCCTGGGGCCGCCGGGTCAGCGGCGCCAGGTCGGCGAAGGTCTCGCCCGCCTCGAGCCGCCGGCGCACCTCCCCGGCTTCGTCGCGGGTTTCCAGCAGGATCTCGTCGATCATCATCTGCGTCGGTCGGCGGAAATCGCCGGGGTGCTCCTCGTAGTACCGCTTCACCTCGTCGTCGGTCACGACGATTTTCTCGGTAGCTTCGATACGCCGCAGCGCCTGGAGCAGCAGGTCCCTGACTTTGCGCTGCCGCCAGGAGATCATCTCTTCACTGGTGCTGTATCCGGCGTCGCGCGCCGCCTGCCATATCAGGGCGTTGGCCGCCACCTTCCGCGCCGCTGAAATGACCCGGGCGCTGTCTCCGAGTGCGGGGGGTTTCCTTGCCAGCCGGAAGATCCGCACGTAGTCCCCGGCGGTGATCGTTCCCCCGCTGTAGGTGTAGAGCGGGGTGGCGGCCTCCCCTTCGGTCAGACTTTCCCCCGGGTCCTTGCCGATCAGCACGTCGAGGGAGCCGGGTTCCGGCTGCAGGTCGAAGGCGACTTTCAGGGACTCCACCAGGGCCTTGTGGGCGATGGTGAACTTCTCGCGCACCAGCTCGCGGTGCAGCTGGGCCCGGTAGGGTGCGATATCCCCTTCCCCCTCCCAGGAGCACCGGACCAGCTGGTAGACCTCGGCGAGCTCGACGGGAGAGGACGTTTCCCCCGGCGCCAGCGCTGTGAAGACGTACTGCCGGATGCCGGCGCGCTCCGCTTCGGGCCAAGTGATCCTTCCGAGCAGCCCGCCCTGCGGGGCGGTGCTTGTGTCGAGGGAATGCACCCGCGCCAGCGAGTCGAAGCGGGCCCCCTGCTGAAGCTGCCGGTGCAGATCCTCTGCTTCCTCCAGGGTGCCGACCACGATCCGGTTCAACTCCTTGAGGCTGTTGTAGCCGCGGCTGACGAACTGTTCGCGGACCTCCTCATCGGAAACCCTGATCGCGGGTCCCAACCGGTCGCGATGGTAGTTCGAAACCACCTTCTGCCGGAACCGCCGCTCGAGGTCTTCCTGGAAGCCGGGTTCCCTGTCGAGGCCGCGCGCCCGGCCTTCCCTGACCAGCAGTTCCTCGCCGACCAGGGTCCCCACGTACTCACGCCGGGCGGCATCGCCGCTCTCCTTCGAACGGAGCGCCTCATCCAGGGCGGCGGCGAATTCTTCCACCTGGCCGGCCCCGATCTCTACCTCGCCGACGACGGCGACGATCTCTTCGGAAGGTTCGGCGCAGCCGGTCAGGCCACATGCCAGGGCAAGGCGGAAGGTCAAGTGAAGGAAGGTTCTTTTCGGAAAGCTCATTCTGCGGCTCATCGGTCCTGTTTCAGTGTAAGCATCTCGTTTGCGGGAAGGTCGTGGAAAAGCTGGAGCTCCCCCCCGGGCCAGCGGATCTCCACGGTGTCGATCCGGGTTCTCGAGCCCAGCCCGAAGTGCAGCCGCCGGTCGCCTGCCGACAGGTAGCTCGACCCGCCCTGCACCACCCGGACCTGCGACAGGCCGCCGGCGACCAGCCGCACCTCCGCCCCGATGCCGTCGCGGTTGCCGCGGCTGCCCACGGTGCGGATCATCGACCAGTTGCGCCGGTTCCCCCCCTCGTTGCGCAGCAGTTTCGCCGGTCCGCCGCAGTGGGTGACGAGCAGGTCGACGTCGCCGTCGTTGTCGTAATCGCCGAATGCCGCTCCGCGGCCGACTTCCCTGGTTGCGAACCAGGCCCCTGACGAGTCGGAAACGTCGGTGAAGGAGCCGCCCCGGTTGGCGAAGAGCTGGTCGGGCTGGGCGTACTCGACCCCCGGCTGAAAC
>JAPOZF010000153.1 GCA_026706165.1 Gemmatimonadota bacterium | reverse complement strand
GTCCACGCCAGGCTGCCGTCGGGGGCCAGGCTTCCGTCGGAGGTCTGCACCAGGAAGTTGCCGAAGGGTGCCTGGGTGTCCTGGAAGTATGCCTGGAAGGTATCGACCCAGTAGCCGGCGTTCAGGTCGAAGAAGAGGGGCCTGCGTACTCCCGAGGGCCCTGCGTTGATGTTCTTCAGGCTTTCGAACTCCCCGTCGATCAGTCCGAAGATCGATTCCCCGAGGAAATCCAGGGCGATGCCGGCCCGGTCCCTGATGCCGAGGGCGAGGTTCTCACCGGTGCTGACGACCTCGAGCTCGGCCAGGCGCGGCCGCTCGCGGCGGTAATGCCGCACCGAGCCGCGGCGCTCCGGGGAGATCGCCTCGTAAGTTGCCTGACTGATACGGACTTCCCCGTCGGGGAGGGTCTTGTAGTAGTCGACCGCCCCCCGGTCGTCGCCGGAGAGGCCGGAATACTCCTCTTCGGAGACGCGGGCGCCCCGGTCGCCGTCGGTGGCGGTGACGACCACCTGGACGAAGCGTACCATTTCTCCTTCGTAGTCGGGGTCGTTGTTGGGCCGGGTAGGGCGCAGCGGGATTTCGAAGAGGCGTTGTTCCTTGTGGTCCCGCCGGGTGCGGAACTGCTGCTGGAAATCGAAGATCCCCTTGACCCTCTCGTCGCCGTCGGAAGTCAGCACGACGAAATGCAGGAAGGGATCCCCCTCACCCGGGGGAACGAACTTCAGAACGATCCGTTTTGCCGAAACCAGCCGCCCGAGGTCGACTTGGAACCACCACTCCCCGAGGGGACTGTCGCCGGCCGGCTCCCAGTAGGTGGTCTCGTCGTCGTCGAACAGGTTTGCGACCGCCGCAAGGTTGGTGCCGGCCTGGAGAGCATCGGCGAGGGTCACGTCGGCGGGGTCCTTGCCACCGGGCGGGTTGCGCATGAGGTGGTCGACAATATCGCTGGTGGCATCCGAGTTCTTGGGCACGAAGTGGGGGGAGATGACCCCCCCTTCGATTTCTACCGTTCCCTGCGGAAACTGCCACTGCTCCCAGTGCGACTGGCTGTCGACCACGACCTGATCGCCGCGCACGGACGCGGTCTGCCCCCACGCCGTTTCAATGCCGAGAAGGGCGATTGCGGCAGTGGCGAAAGGCTTCATGGATAGCGGGTTTTCCAAAATTGTCAGCGGATGCGGGTCCGGCGGCATGCACGGCCAATTCGCGTAAATTCTAATTTCATTCGCAGTTTGCAGCAACAAATCGCATCGCCCCCTCCCGGCCGTAGCGGGACCCGCCGGCGGTGCCGAATTCCGGGAATCTGGAGCATGCACCAAGGCAA
Organism: Gemmatimonadota bacterium; assembly: GCA_026706165.1. The sequence goes on along the minus strand of JAPOZF010000153.1, from coordinate 3,113 downwards.
GAAAAAACTGCACCCGCGCGCCGGGGCCGGTAGTATGCACCGGCTCTTTGTCCTTCTCATCGCCGCCATCTGGCCGCTCAACGCCCTCGCCGCCGAGCCGGTGCAGATAGCCGAGCCGCAGGAGATCCTCGATCCGCACTGGCTCGGGGAGCGCGGCGAGGCCCAGCTGGGAATGGCCGGGGAAATCGGTGTTTTCCACGGCTTCCGGTTCAGCGACCGGGTCGAGGAGAGCGGCATCACCTTCGAGCACCGCATTGTCGACGACGCCGGGCGCAACTGGAAGCCCAACCACTACGACCACGGCAACGGCATGGCGATCGCCGATGTCGACGCAGACGGCCGCCTCGACATCTACTTCGTCACCCAGGTCGGGTCCAACGAGCTGTACCGCAACCTCGGGGGGGCGCGGTTCGCCCTTTCGGAAGCCGGTCAGGAGCTCGCCCTCGCCGACCGCATCGGGGTCGCCCCCTCGTTTGCCGACACCGACAACGACGGCGACCCCGATCTGTTCGTAACCAGCGTGCGCGGAGGAAACGCACTGCTGGCCAACGACGGGAAGGGACTGTTCCGCGACGTATCCGGCAGGTCCGGCCTCGACTATTCAGGCCATTCCTCCGCCACGGTCTTCTTCGACTACAACCGGGACGGCATGCTCGACGCCTTCGTCGCCAACGTCGGGAAATACACCCGCGGCAGCGAGCCTGCGCCCGTGATAGGGTTCGCCCGCGACGGCGACGACGGGGAGTTCAGCTACTACCCCGGGTACGCCGACGCCTTCGAGGGCCATCTGAAACCGCTGCGAACGGAGAGAAGTCATCTGTACGAGAACGGGGGGGAGAACCGCTTCGCCAACGTCACTGCCCGAACGGGTCTTCTCGACGAAAGCTGGACCGGGGCGGCCACCCCGATCGATGTAAACGAGGACGGCTGGCTCGACCTGTACGTGCTGAACATGCAGGGGCACGACGAGTACTACGAGAACGACGGAGGGGAGCGTTTCACGCGGAAGAGCCGGGAACGGTTTCCCCGGACTCCCTGGGGCTCGATGGGTGTCAAGGTCTTCGACTTCGACCAGGATGGAAACCTCGACCTCTACCTCACCGACATGCACTCCGACATGAGCGAGGACATCGGCGTCGAGCGCGAGAAGCTGAAGGCCGACATGAAGTGGACGGAAAGCGTCCTGCGCAGCGGCGGCATGAGCATTTTCGGCAACGCCTTCTTCCGCAACGCGGGGGGAGGGGAGTTCGTGGAGATCTCAGACGAGAACGGTACCGAAAACTACTGGCCGTGGGGCCTGAGCGCCGGAGATCTCAACGCCGATGGGTACGAGGACCTGTTCGTCACCTCGAGCATGAATTACGGCTTCCGCTACGGCGTCAACTCCCTGCTGCTCAACGACGGCTCGCGCTTCCACGACAGCGAGTTCATCCTCGGAGCGGAGCCGCGGCGCCGGGGCCGCACCGCCAAACCCTGGTTCGAGCTCCAGTGCTCCCGAGCCGACTCCTCCCACAATCTGTGTGAGGGCCACGAGGGCCCGCACGTCTTCTGGGGGGCTCTCGGCTCGCGCACTTCGGCGATCTTCGACCTCGACGACGACGGGGATCTCGACATCGTCACCGGGGAGTTCAACGACGGTCCCATGCTGCTTCTCAGCAACCTGAGTGAGAGAAGAGATAACCTGCGCTACCTGAAAGTCGCCCTGAGCGGCACCCGGACGAACCGGGACGGGCTCGGGTCCCGGGTCCGCGTCCACGCCGCCGGCAGGATGCTGACCAACATGTACGACGGGCAGTCGGGATACCTGTCGCAGAGCTCGTACCCGCTCTATTTCGGGCTCGGGGAGGCCGCCGAGGTCGACAGCGTCGAGGTGCGCTGGCTTTCCGGGCAGCGCCAGGTCGTCAGCGGCCCGGTCGCGGCCAACCAGCTGATCCGGATCGTCGAGCCATGATGCCCCCGAGGGAGGTCAGCGCTCCTGCGGGCTCCCTCGCGTGACCTCGATCAGACGATTCACCTCGAGGTCTTTCATTACCTCCAGTTTCCGGTCCGGCCAGCGGATCTCCAGCGCCTCGACGCTCCGCTCCCCCCCCAGGCCGAAGTGCAGCCTGGTATCGTCCTGGGAGAGATAGCCTGTCCCCGCCCTCACCTCGCGGATCTGGGAGGTCCCGCCGGCAACCACGGCGACGCGGGCGCCGACGGCCTGGGTGTTGTGCCCTTCCTGAATGAGCTTGACCTGCAGCCAGTTTCCCCGGTTGCCGCCGTCGTTGCGCAACAGGGTCGGCGGCGAATCCTGGTTGACGACGACGAGGTCCAGGTCTCCGTCGTCGTCGAAATCGGCAAAGGCCGAACCCCTGCTGGGAGCGGCGACGGCGAACCCGCTTCCCGAGCTGTCCGACACATCGCGAAAACCGCCGCCGTCGTTTTCGAACAGCTGGTTGCGCTGGGCGTAGCTCGAACCGACTCCATGGCCGTCGACGGCCGGGTAGACGTGGCCGTTGGCGACGAACAGGTCTTCGTCCCCGTCGTTGTCGGCGTCGAAGAAGGCGGCACCCCAGCCGAGCTCGGTGAAGCTGGCCGCCCCCAACCCCGCCGCGGAGCTGGCGTCGAAGAAGATCCCGTCTCCCATATTCCGGTACAGGGTGTTGTAATCGTTGGCGAAGTTGGTCACGAAGAGGTCGAAGTCGCCGTCGTTGTCGTAGTCGCCGGCGGCGATCCCCATGCCGGCCTGCTCCAGTCCGTTTTCGCTCAGGGCGGCGCCGCTGAGCTGGCCCGTCTCCTCGAACCGGCCGCCGTCGTTGCGGTAGAGCAGGTTCGGGGTCGAGTCGTTGGCGACGTAGAGATCCGGGTCGCCGTCGTTGTCGAAATCCCCGGCCACGGCTCCCAGACCGTAGTAACGGTGTGCGGCCAATCCGAACTCTTCGTTGGCGACTGAAAAGGACCAGGACTCTCCCGGCCCGTTGTTGCGGTAGAAGAGATCCCCGGCTCCGGCAAGGCCGGTCGGCCCGCAGAAGACGTCGAGACCCCGCCACCGGCACAGGTTCGGGTCCGGGGGGCGGTACTCCGGATCGAAGTCGATGTAGTTGCTCAGGGAGAAGGCGAGAGCGCCGTCCCCG
>JAPOZF010000007.1 GCA_026706165.1 Gemmatimonadota bacterium | reverse complement strand
AAGCCGTTGGAAGATGCGCTCGGCCGCGAGGCCCCCCGGCTGCGGGGGGGAATCCGTCCCGCGTCGGGCTAGCCTTCCCACTCCTCACGAGCTCGCAATCCCCGACCGTTTCCCGCCGATGGCGATCCCCCCGGACAACCCGATGACGGAGGAGGGGGTAGCCCTCGGCCGGCGCCTGTTCTTCGACCCGATCCTGTCGGCCGACGGCACCACCTCCTGCGCCAGCTGCCACCGGCCTGAGTTCGCCTTCAGCGATCCGGAAGCGGTCAGCCGCGGCGGCGCCGGTAGCACGAGGCGAAACTCCATGACGCTGGCCAACGCCGGCTGGTCGCTGTCGCTGTTCTGGGACGGGCGCGCCGCCAGCCTGGAGGACCAGGCCCTGCAGGTGGTGGAGAGCCCCGTCGAGATGGGGGAGTCCTGGGAGAACGTCGAGCGCAAGCTGCGGGCGCACCCGGAGTACCCCGGGGAGTTCCGGCGCGCCTTCGGGGACGTCCCGGTCACGCGGGACAACGCCGTCAGGGCGATCGCCCAGTTCGAGCGCACCCTGATTTCCGGGGGGGCCAAGTTCGACCGCGTCCTCGCCGGGCAGGAGCAGTTCACCGAGGTCGAGGAGCTCGGCCTCGAGCTGTTCTTCTCCGAGCGCGGCGACTGCTTCCACTGCCACGGCACGCTGCTGTTCACCGACGGCGACTTCCACAACACCGGCCTCGACGAGGCCCCGGCCGACTCGGGTCGCGTCGCCGTCACCGGCAGGCGCCTCGACTACGGCAAGTTCAAGTCGCCGACCCTGCGCAACGTCGAGTACACCGCGCCGTACATGCACGACGGCCGGTTCCCGACCCTCGAGGAGGTGGTCGACCACTACGACTCGGGACTGCACCTGAACGAGTTCCTCGACCCCCTGCTGCTGCGCTTCCGCGAGCCGCGCAACTTCACCCGGGAGGAGCGCGAGGCCCTGATCGCCTTCATGCTGACCCTCTCCGACCCGGGGTTCGTCAGCGCCGGCCTGTTGCCACTTCCCGGGGAATAGGGCCAAATTTTACCCGGCACAAGGAACCTGCTTCATGTCGAGACTTCCCCCACCGGCGATCCGGGCGGCAGCGCTGCGGCCGCTGGTCCTGGCGGCCCTGGTCCTGCCGGCCGCCGCGGATGCCCAGCACTCCGTCGCCCGCCTGTGGAACGAGGCGGCTCTGCACGCGGTCCGCAACGACTTCCCGAGACCGGCGGTGCATGCGCGCAACCTCTTTCACCTCTCCGTCGCCATGTACGACGCCTGGGCGGCGTACGGCACCTCTCCAACCTGGCTGCTGGGCAACGAGGTCGACGGTTTCCGCTGCGAATTCGAAGGGGTCGAGCCCCCCGCCGACCTGCGGGCGGCGCGCGAGGAGGCGATCAGCTTCGCCGCCTACCGCCTGCTCAGGCACCGCTACAGGAACTCCCCCCGCGCCGACGTCGCCCTGCCGCGGTTCAACACCGTCTTCGCCAGCTACGGGCACGACCCGTCGTTCACCTCGACCGACTACGCCGAGGGCCCGCCGGCCGCCCTGGGGAACTACATCGCCCGCTGCGTCATCGACTTCGGCCTGCAGGACGGGGCAAACGAAGAGGACGGGTACGCCAACCGCTTCTACGAGCCGGTCAATCCTCCCCTGTACGCCGCCCTGCGCGGCAACCGCCAGATACTGGACCCGAACCGCTGGCAGCCGCTGGTGGTCAAGGAGTTCATCGATCAGACCGACGCGGTGTACAACGGGGAACAGCCGGACTTCGACAGCCCCGAGTGGGGCCGGGTGACCCCCTTCTCCCTCGATGCCCGAGACCTGACCATCAAGGAGAGGGACGGAAACCAGTACAACGTCTACCACGATCCGGGTCCGCCGGTTCACGCCGACACCGACGGAGAAGCCCCGCTCGAAGAGGTGTACAAGTGGTCGCATACCCTGCCGTTGATCTGGTCGTCCCACCTCGATCCGGCCGACGGGGTCGAGATCGACATCTCCCCGGCCAGCCTCGGAAACTTCGACCTCGACGAGTTCGGGACGATCGAGGACTTCCCGCGCACCATCGAGGGGCTCGGCGCCTTCTACGACCGCTTCGACGGCCGCGGGCAGGGCCGGGGCCGGGATCTCAACCCGCACACCGGCGAGTCGTACCGGCCGGTGAAGGTCCCGAGGGGGGATTTCGCCCGCGTCGCCGCCGAGTTCTGGCCGGACGGCCCGGGGGACGAATCGGTTCCGGGGTTCTGGTTCGTCATCCTCAACAACGTCGGCGACCACCCGCTGTTCGAGAAGCGGTTCGCCGGGCAGGGGCCGGTCCTCGACGACCTCGAGTGGGACGTGAAGGCCTACCTCACCCTCGGCGGGGCCCTGCACGACGCGGCGATCGCCACCTGGTCGATCAAGGGGTGGTACGACTACATCCGGCCGATAGGGGCGATCCGGTGGATGGCGGAGAAGGGACAGAGCAGCGACCCTGAGCTGCCGCGCTACTCCCCCGACGGCCTGCCCCTCGTCGACGGTTTCATCGAGACCATTAGGGAGGGGGACCCCGTAGCCGAGGTCGCCGGCGACCCGGACTTCCATGTCGGCCGGGTCAAGGTGTACACCTGGAAGGGGCCCGACTTCATCGTCGACCCCGAGACCGATGCCGCGGGGGTGACCTGGATCCTCGCCGTAGCCTGGTGGACCTACCAGGCGGCGAACTTCGTCACCCCGCCCAACGCCGGGTACGTCTCGGCGCCGGCGGCCTTCTCGCGCGCCGCCGCCGAGACCGTGACCCTGCTGACCGGGGACGAGTTCTTTCCCGGAGGCCTGGGGGAGTTCCGCGCCGAGGCGGACGAGTTCCTGCAGCTCGAGAACGGCCCGAGTGTCGACGTGAACCTGCAGTGGGCCACCTACCGCGACGCCGCCGACCAGGCGAGCCTGGCGACCTTCTGGGCCGGCATCCAGTCGCCGATAGACGACATCCCGGGCCGGCTGATCGGCCGCAGGGTCGGCATCGACGCCTTCCACCGCGCCGGGGAGCTGTTCTCCGGATCGCAGACCGCGGTCGAGGAAAGGGGCCAGGCGGCCTTGCCCGGGGCCCTGGCGCTGGAGCAGAACTTCCCAAACCCCTTCAACTCCGGCACCGCGATCCGCTTCGATCTCGACCGGCCCGGAGAGATCGAGCTGTCCCTGTACGACCTCGGCGGGCGGAAGGTGGCAACCCTGGCCAGGGGGCCGCGCCCCGCGGGCAGGTACGAAGTCCGCTGGGACGGCCGGGGTCCGGCCGGGTCGCGGCTGGCCAGCGGCGTCTACCTCTACCGCCTGCAGTCCGGGGAACGCTCGCAGAGCCGCAAGCTGCTGCTGCTGCGCTGAGGTGAGATCGACCGCGACCCTTGGCGGCCGCGAGGTCTACGACCTGTGCCACGGGAACGCCGGGGGCTATCCCAGGCATCTCACGCTGGACCCGGATGAAATCCTGACCTTCGTCGGTTTCCTGCTACGGCGACGTCGATGCCGGCTGCACACGGCGACGGGCAACTCGGACTTCTGCCTGATTCGCTGGCGGCCGGTCTGAGGATTGCCGGCTGACCGGGAGCAGCCTTGCCTTCGTTCACTTCCCGCCGGGACCGGCGGAGGATCCCCGCACCGGATCGCTGGATTTCACTTCGCCGCTTGCCTTCATTGGTTTCGGGAACAGGCTTGCCCCGGCTCGGGTTGTACTGAGTACACCGCATCCGAAATCCCTGCGGAAAGGAGAAGCGGATGAATCCTTTGAGATCGTTCACCGTCCCCGATCACTCCCCCCTGGCCCATGCCGCCCTCCTGCTGCTGCGGCTGGTGGCGGGCCTCGCCTTCGTCCTTCACGGCTGGCCGAAGATCAAGAACCCCTTCGGCTGGATGGGTCCCGACGCCTTCGCCCCCGGCCTGCTCCAGGCCCTGGCCGCCCTCTCCGAGTTCGGCGGCGGCATCGCCTGGATAATCGGCCTGCTCGTGCCCCTCGCTTCCCTGGGGATCGCCTGCACCATGGCGGTCGCCGTCTGCATGCACGCCTTCATGCGCGGCGACCCGTTCGTCTCCGTGGGGGGTTCTTCCTACGAGCTGGCCGCGGTCTACTTCTGCGTCTCCATCCTGCTGCTTGCGGCCGGACCGGGGCGGTTCTCCCTGGACGGGAAGGTCTTCGGTCCGCGCCTGCCCTGACTGGCAGCGGGTCAGCGAAGACACCGCCTTCGAACTACCCGACAAGGCCCTACCTGGTAATCACGCCTGCCGGACAGGGCCATGCGTTGGATGTGATGGCGCCGGCAAAAGGCGGCGATCTCTTCTTTGGGCATGTCGATTCTCGCGCTCATGGCGCTACCCCGGCAAGCAATGTGTCATTTCTTCAATGACGTTGCTCATGGTCTATTTCCGTAAATCAACCCTTCGGCCCAACTGACGACTACTCCGGCGAGAC
>JAPOZF010000291.1:740-4448 GCA_026706165.1 Gemmatimonadota bacterium | reverse complement strand
CCAGCACTTCCCCGGCGAGGCCTTCGCCCGCGGCGGCGACCTCGTCGATCTCCGGGCGCCGGAAGCCGTCTCCCCCGGGGTTGTACCATGGCCGCACGTCGCCGGCGCATCCGGCGCTGAAGAACGCCGGCGCCCCTGTCCTTTCGCGCAGCCCGGCGCAGAGGAACCCGGGGTAATCCCCGCCGATCAGGTAGCCGCCCATGCTGGTGGCGTGACAGCCGTACACGGTCAGGGTTGCCAGCAGCTCGCCGGCTTCGCTCTCGAACCAGAGGGTGTCGAGGTCGCGGTCGACCGGTCCGTCCGGATTGGGGGCGAACACCGCTTTGCCGCGGCGCGGAAGCCGGCGGTTGACCCCGAACCCGGAGCGTGCCCTCGAGAAGGAGACCCGCCCGGGCACGGCGCAGGACCGGGCCTCCACGGCGACGGAGGCCAGTTGTTCGCACAGCCGCTCGGCGTACTCGAGCTCAGGCTCCCCGGGCATCATCATCGGGTAGAAGAGCGGGCCGCAATGGGTGTGCGTCGCGGTCAGCACCACCTGCCGCGGCAGCATGCCCGCGGCCGCGGCGATCCGCTGCTTCGCCTGCGCCGCGTACGCGAGGTCGAAGCCGATGAGGTCGGCGGCGATCACCACCGCCTCGTCGTCAGCTCCCCCGAGATAGACCGCCCCGGCGGTCAGGGGCTGGTACACCCCCTCGGAGCGCCGGTCGCGGTCCCCGTATCCCGCCATCCAGACCGGTCCGGCAGGGGTTATGTCCGTCCGGGCGGCGCCTGTCCTGATCGACATGGTTCTTCTCCTCCTCGTCAGGGGAAGAATGGGGCGACAAGACTAGGGAAAACAGGAGCGGGGAGCAGTTTGAGTCCGCATCCGGCAGGGTTATTTTCCGGCGGGTAAAGCAACGGGGTTTGCGGAGCCGCACCCCCGGCAGGAACCCGGGGCGGCCATTCAGGGAAGGCGCACGGTTGCGGCTGGACCGATCCTCTTTCCCTCCGGATACGGCGGCTTCCGCCATCCACCGAGGAAAGACCCGGGCAAACATCCAGGACCGTTGAAGGCCGGAAAGTCACACACAGGATGACGGAGACCAAGGAGCCGCGCCCGGTCGGAGTCGGGGCGATCGCCCGTCTCTTTCTGAAGCTGGGGACCATCGGTTTCGGGGGCCCCGCCGCCCACATCGCCATGATGGAGGACGAGGTCGTCGGCCGCCGCAAGTGGCTGTCGCGCGAGAGCTTCCTCGATCTCCTCGGGGCGACGCACCTGATCCCGGGGCCGAACTCGACCGAGATGGCGATCCACATCGGGTACCGCCGGGGGGGCTGGCCGGGACTGCTCACCGCGGGGATCTGCTTCATCCTCCCGGCCGTCCTCATCACCGGGGTGCTCGCGGCCGTGTACGTGCGCTGGGGGACCCTGCCGGAGCTGGACCCGGTCCTCGCCGGGGTGAAGCCGGTGGTCGTCGCCGTCATCGCCGCGGCCCTCCTCCGGCTCGGGCGCACCGCGGCCCGGGACTGGCGCCTGGCGATGATCGGGATCGCGGTGGCCGCGGTCTCGTACAGACAGGGCTTCGAGGTGGTGGCCCTGCTCGCCGGCGGCCTTCTCGGGATGCTCTGGATCGGCCTCCGCAAACCGGCCGGGCCCGCGATCTGGGCGGGCCTGACCGCGGCCCTGGGGGCCGTGCCGGCGCGGGCCGCGGCGATTTCCGCGGCCGCCGCGGCCGCCGGAGGAGCCGCAGCCCCTGTGCCGCTTTGGACCCTCGGCCTCTTCTTCCTGAAAGTCGGGGCCGTCCTCTTCGGCAGCGGCTACGTGCTGATCGCCTTCCTCGAAGGGGGCCTGGTCGACGATCTCGGCCTCATCACCAGCGAGCAGCTGATGGAGGCGGTCGCCGTCGGCCAGTTCACCCCCGGCCCGGTGCTGTCGACTGCGACCTTCATCGGCTACGTGATCGCCGGCCCCTGGGGAGCCCTGGTGGCGACGGTCGCCATCTTCATGCCCTCGTTTTTCTACGTCGCCGCGGTCAACCCGCTGATTCCGAGGCTGCGCGAGTCGCGCTGGGCCGGCGCCTTCCTCGACGGGGTGAACGCCGGCGCCACCGGGCTGATGCTGGCGGTGACGGTGAAGCTCGCCGAGGCCTCGCTGACCGGCGGGTTCTCTTGGTGGATGGCCGGCATGGCCTTCCTCATCGCCGCGTACACCGGCATGAGCCCGGCCTGGCTGATCCTCGCCGGCGCCCTGACAGGCTACCTCGTCTCGATGGGGTGAACGCCCGGGTGTGCCGGGTCAGGGAAGCTGCCGGCGGAACTCGTCGGTGAACAGCCCGATGCGCTCGAAGGGGATGCGCTCGAACTCCGGAAGCCGCTCGTACACCGGGGAGTCCTCCCGCAGTTGCAACCCGAGATTGTCCGGGTCGACGAACCCGGCTTCGGCGAATTCCTCGAATACCAGGTTGTCCTCGATCCGGTTGAGCCCGAGATACGGCTCCATTTTCGGCGTGTGCAGCCAGTCCTCGCAGCGCACGGCGACGTTGCGGTCGACGACGTTCCTCTTGGGGATTCCGGGGTCGTCCTCGAGGATGCCGGCGAGCTCGGGATAGCGCTCGCTCCAGGGCGGCTCGCGGTAGGGCATCGCTTCCAGGCGCTCGAAAAAGACCGCCTTCAGCTGGTGTCCCTCCATCACCCCGGCGCAGCGCGCGTCGATGTGGAAGGCGTGTCGCGACGCCGTGAGGATGTTGTTGCGGAACAGGTTGTCGCGGCCGCCGCCGGTGTGCATGGCGAACGTCGCCTTGTGAATGACGTTGCCGAAAACCGTAGTGCCGCTGATGCAGTCGTCGAGGTACACCCCCATGGAACCGACGACCCCGGGGCCGGCGAGGTCGTGGATGAAGTTGTGGCGGATGAGGTTGCCTCGGGCGGTCCAGTCGCGGCCGGTGTAGAGGGCGCCGACGTCACCGGTCTCGCGGGCGACGCGGTGGATGTGGTTGAACTCGATGACGTGGTCGTTGCCCTTGAACTCCATCGCCAGGTGGGGGGCGTCGTGGACGAGGTTGTGGGCGGCGCGGTTGCCCACGCCGTAGAGGTGGACGGCGCCGGCATAGGTTCGGCGGGTGCGGCCGAAGCGGAAAATGTGGTTGTTGACCGCCTCGTGGCCGCCCGGCTCGAGGGTTCGCCGGTCCCCGCCGGTGAGGCTGATTCCCGAGGCCCCGACGTCGTGGATGTCGCAGCTGACGACCCGGTGCCTGGCGCCGCCGCTGACGGTCACGGCGTCGGTGCCGAGGTTGCGGAAGGTGCAGCCGGCCACCCGGATGCCGGAGCCTCCGGTGACGGCGACGCCGGATTCCCTGCCCGCCTCGAAGGTGATCCCCTCGACGGAGAGGTGGGAGGCGTCCTCGAGGAGGACCAGGGGTTCTTCGAGCAGCGACAGGATCACCTCCTTCTCCTCGAAGCCGGCGGGCGGCCAGCAGTAGAGGACCATCTTCTCCGGGTCGAGGTACCATTCCCCTGGGCGGTCGAGCTCCGACAGCAGGTTGAAGGCGAAGTAGCGCCGCGGCGCGTCGTTCCAGGGGTACCCGGGATCGAAGCCGATGCCGTACGGGTGCGGAGCGGCGAGGGTGATCCGCCGGGCCGCCGTGTCGATCGCCGCGGCGCGGATCGACTCCTCGTACCAGTCCCAGCACCAGTACCCCTGCAGCCAGACCCCTTCCTCCCCCGACCAGC
>JAPOZF010000291.1:0-730 GCA_026706165.1 Gemmatimonadota bacterium | reverse complement strand
GAGGTCGCCCACCCCTCGTTCGGCCAGCGCGCCAGCGGCAGGCGCTCGCCGCCGGCGAACAGCTCGGGCAGCGCGCTCCCCTTGAAGGCGTCCGGGGCCGGGGGGATTGCGGGCACGCCGAGCCGCCCGAGGTCGATGCGGCGAACCGAATTGCGCGCCTCCTCGGGGAGCTTGCGCAGCACGGCCGGATCCTCGACCGGATCCCAGGCGGCCGGGGGCAGCTCGATCCCGCCGAGAAACCGCGGCCGTTCTCCCGGGGCCGCCCGCCAGGTGATCGGGGCCCCGGGCGAGCCGGAGTCCTGTTCTTCGAGGAGAAATGACTGGCGCAACCGGTAGGCCCCGCCGTGCAGCCAGACCGTGGCGCCCGCTGCGGGAAGGGGGCCCGCGCTTTTCAGATGGCGCAGCGCATCCCGGGCCCGGGCGGGGGTAGCGAAGGGTTGTTCGGCCGATCCGTCGCCGTCGTCGTCGCCGGACGGGGAGACGTGGAGCTCGATGGCATTGGCCATGGTAGCGATCCGGAGGGAAAGCAGGAGAAGGGGAAGGGGTCTCACGGGATTTCCGCGCAACACCTGGATCAGCGCACCGGGAAACCGGCCTGCCCGAGGGAGAATCCGCGGTCGCCCGTGCCCGGGCAGGGGCGGGGTCCCGGGAGAACTCCGTCAGTCAGCCGACCCGCGCTGGCTGCTCCAGCGTCCCGGGCAGGCTTCCTGCTGCTCAGGCCAGCTCGGCC
>JAPOZF010000523.1 GCA_026706165.1 Gemmatimonadota bacterium | reverse complement strand
CTTCATGTCGAAGGCCCGCTCCAGGGTCAGCGTCAGGTGCCGCTGCCCCGGCTTGATCTCCAGCTTGCGCCGCAGCGGCCGGTACTCGAACCCCCGCACCGCCTCGACGTAGACCTCCCCGACCGGCAGGTCGATCTGGCAGGTGCCGTCGATGTAGGCGTACGGGGTGCCGCGCACCTTGCAGTCGCCGCCGACGTCCTCGAACCAGGCGGTGTTGATGTCGGCCTGGTGGCCGTGGGGGGCGATGTAGGCGCCCTGCGGCGAGCGGAAGTGCACCCGCGTCCCCACCGGCCTCCCGCTCTCCCCGTCGACGACCTGCACGTGCACCCACTGGTTGCCGCGCGGGCTGACCAGCTCGACCCGGACCCGGCCCTGATCCACCGCGCCGGAATCGAGCACGTCTCCCCAGCGGATCTCCTCCTCCCCGTCCGCTTCGGTGCGGACCCCGAGCCGGCCTTCGGCGGAGCCGTGGATCTCGGCGTAGCCGCCGGGCCGCACCTCCTGGCCCCCGAGTCCCCAGCCGGATTCCTCCGACGTCAGGTACCCTTCCTCCGGGACGAACAGGGCGTCCTGGCGGGCGATCACCCCGCGCTCCATCGACAGCTCCGGTTCTTCCCCGCCGCCCGCGGTGACGGCGACGGCGGCGCGCGCAGGCCAGGCCAGGGGATCGCCCGCCTCGTCGCACAGGGTGACGGCGCCGAGCGCCACCGCAGCCGAACCGGAGGCGGTCAGCTCGATCTCCTCTATCCGTCTGTCCGGGTGGGGGTTCTCCCAGTCGAACAGCCACCAGCCCTCGAGGTCGCCGCCGTTCTCGGTGACGGTGCCGACCTGGTTGCGGCCCCAGGGACCGTCCTTGTCGTGGAGCGGAACCGACCGGAACTCGCGGCAGTTGCGGCAGAGGAACGGGTGGTGCCCCCAGGGGACGTTGACGTCGTGGATCTCGAAGCGGCGGCGCAGCTCCTGCTCGACGGCGGAGCCGTCCTCGAACAGGACGCGGTAGGCCCCGACTTTCTCGCCGGCCCCCTCGATGGTCGCCCGCTCCCCGTTGCAGGGGGAACAGACGTGGGCGAACAGCACCCGCCTGGCCCTTGCGCCCACCGGCACGGTTGCCGACCCGGGCACCTTCCTGCCGCCGGCCCGGGACACCACGGCGAAGCGTTCGCCGGCGCCGGCCGGGGCCAGGTGAAAGGGGATTCCCCAGAAGCGGTGTTCCCCTGCGGGCATGTTTGCGAGACCGTTGCTGTCCGGGTCATCGGGAGCACAGGGCCACAGCCAGTCGTCGTCGATTTCGACGTTGCCGGCACCCGCGTTGAGGGCGCCCTCGATGTTCAGTGGTGTGAAAGGATCGGACATGACAGTCCTCCGTGAACAGGAAGCCTGGTGAAAGGCTTCTCATGGTGAATCAAAGGGCCGGCGGGGAATGCCGCCTTTCCTTCGCTCGCCGAAGCGCCCTCGCATGGCTCGCTCTTCCCCCGCGAGCCGGGTAGAGCCCTCTTCCTTACGCCTGCCTGCGCGCAACGGGCATCGCGTTCCTTGTGAGGGGGGCGCGAGCAGAAAGCGAATCAGTGCGATTCGGGGGGCGGGCGCAACGCCGGATTCACCTGGGACCGCCCAGCCATTTCGAGACTTCAGCGCCGGGTTCGCCAGAACGCGGAATCAGGTCCTCTCAGACCCGCTCCCTGAAGTGCTTCGCTTCCTTCCGGGCGATCTCGAAGGCGGTCCTGCCTTTCCGGTTGAGGACCCTGGGATCGGCCCCCGCGTCGAGCAGGGCCTCGGCGGCTTCGACGCGGCCCTCGTAGGTGGCGCGGTGGAGGGGAGTGCGCCCCTTCCTGTCCTGCGTGTTCAGGTCGGCCCCGTGCCGTGCCAGCAGGCGGATCATCTCCGGCTGGTCCCCCTCCGCGGCCAGCTGCAGCGGCGTGCGCCGGGCCTTGTTCGGGGCGTTCACCCCGGCCCCCCGGGCCAGCAGCAATTCCGCGCACTCCCTCGAGCCTGCCCGCGCCGCCCAGTGAAGCGGCGTCATTCCGTACCCATCGGCGGCGACGACCACCCCGGCGTCCTCATCGATGAGCTCCTTCAGGCGGGAGCTGTCGTTGAGAGCGCAGGCTGAGTACACGTCGTAGTACGCGCCGTCCTCGATGAGGATGCGCGCAACCGCAAGCCTTCTCTCCAGCCGCGAAGCGTCCTTGCCCCAGTGGCTCGGCGCCACCGCTTCCTGCAGGGAGGTGGTTCCCCTTTCTCCGTTCCCCTTGATCGGCAGCTCGTGGTGAACCCCGGCGCCGTGCCGGATCAGGAGCCTGGCGCACTCGACATGGCCGCCGCACGCCGCCCAGTACATGAGCGAGATGTTGTCCGGCCAGCCGACGTGCGGCTTCAGCACCGAAACGCAGGTCGCGTCCGCGGCCCCCGACTCGAACACCGCCCGGAGGGTATCCTCCATGCCTCCCCAGGCCGCCTCGTGGAGCACGTTGTACGCCGATTCGTCGATCTCGAGGGGCACGCCGCGGTCCAGGAGGAACGTCACCGCCGGCCCGCACCCTCTCATGGCGGCCACGGCCTGAAGCAGATTCTCGCCGATGCGGTCGAGAACCTGCGGCTCGGCGGCCAGTATCTGTTCCATCCGCCCGACATCGGGAGCGCCGTCCCACCGCTTCGGGGCCGGGCCCATCGCCGCGGCGACCAGTTGCCGCTCGGCCGGGGTGAGCTCCGGTTTCTCCCGGTCGCGCAGGAACCAGTTCTTTTCGAAAAGCTCTGCCGCTTTTTCCGTGTCCATTCCAACCTCGGTTTTCAGTAAGGCCCTCGGGCGCTTTTTCAGCGCCGGCGCGAAGAGTACGAAGTCGCCGTCCCGGGCGCAGGACCTGATTACAGGCTAGTCGAAGTATTCGTCTTCCTGGAAACGGGTCCAGGACTTGAACACCGGAAACGGCGAGGGCAGGTCGTTGCCGGGATCGTTCAGCTTGAAGGAGATCCTCTCGGGATCGAAGACGCTCCGGATCGAGATCGAGAACCGGGAGGTCGGAATGCAGTCCGCGCACTCCTCGGGAAACTGCCTTCTCGAGCCCGGTTCTTCGAGGTGAATGGTGATCACCGAGGCTCCTTCCTGCCGGATGCGGTAATCTCTCGCGGACACTTCCCACTCGGAGACGGCCCGGTTCCCCTCGGCATACTGCGCCCAGATGGTGATCCCGTCGAAGAAATCGAGGATGACGGCTTTCCGTCGGTCCGCGTCCCTGGAAGGCTCGAACTGCCGGAAGGAGCGGTCCTCCAACTCTGCCTTTACCCGCGCTGCTTCGGTTTCGCTGACGGGTTGCGCCGGATCCTCCTTGCCGCACGAAGAGGCGAGGAGGAGAAGGAGGACGGCCGCAAGCGGCTGCAACCATCGACGCATGCCGGCACGCCGCAGTTGGGAGGACTCACCCTGAATTGCATGCATCCTGGATTTCACTGGGAACCTCCTTTTCGAACGCCGGGATCCTTGGTGTGCGGACTTGCGGGCACCTGCAAAGCATACCGACCTGAAGCCGCCGCGCCTGTTTGAATCAGACATAGCCGAAAAGCGGCGGAAAGAGAACGGCGACGATCGCGGCCCAGACGGCATACACCGGCAGGTAGGATGTCTGCCAGCGCTCCAGGGCGGAGAAGGAGCCGCGGCCCCTCAGGAAGCGCGCGTACAGCCAGGCCGACCACCCCAGGTTGACGAGCAGGACGAGGTTCTCCCCGAGGGCGGCCACCTTGTTGGCGCTGAACCCGAACTCGGAGATGCGCGCCGCGATCGCGGCCAGGGCCGCCGCGTCGGCGGCGAGGGCGGCGGCCAGTAGCAGCAGCTGAAGCAGGTCGAAGAGGCCGGGAGGCGCCCCCGGGTCGCGCGAAGAAACCGCGTACAGCACCATGCCGAGCACGAGCACCAGCAGCAGGTCGAAACCGATCAGCACTTCCCGCTCCACCCCGACTCCGCTGCCGGTCCAGACCATGGCCCCGAGGAAAGCGAGCAGGACCGCGGCGAACAGCGGCGTGAACAGCCGCGTCAGCATCGGGGCGATGTTCCCGGCGGCCGCCTGCCTGACCTCGGCCAGCCAGGCGGCGAGGACGACGGCCCCCATGGCCCCGCAGGGCAGCAGCAAGGGCCCGAGCCACTCGACGTCGAGACCGATGCCGGCGAACAGCATCCCCGTGACCCCCGTCAGCACCCCGCCCCCGAGGGCGATGAGCACGTAGAGGATGAACATCTCCCCGGAGAAGCGGACGAACTCCATGCGCCGGGCCGGGGAATCCCAGCGGCCCCCGGCGTGGGCGAAGCCGACCGCGAGCCACAGCGCAATCGGCATGTGCAGCACCGTGAGCACCTCGGTGGAGCCCTCGGGCGAGAAGGGGTAGATGTTTGCGAACAGGGCGGCCGCGGCGAACGGCAGGGCCAGCCGCAGGCAGCGGGCCCTGCCGAGCCGGCGCTTCCAGGCG
>JAPOZF010000811.1 GCA_026706165.1 Gemmatimonadota bacterium | reverse complement strand
GAGTCGGTGGCCTTGGAGGAGGACTGCCCGGCCAGAGCCTTGTCGATCTCGTCGTCGACCGAGCGCGAGGAATCCGCCATCTCCCCGTACGCTTCGGCCAGCGACTCCTGCTCGTCAACTTTTTCCTTCATGCGTTCGAGCAGGGCAACCGTGCCGCGGGAATCGACGTTTGCCAGCCTCTGGTTGATCTTCCGGGTCGCGTCCGCGGTCTTGGCGCGCGCCTTGAGCGTTGCCAGGTCGTTTTCGTACGAGGCGAGCTTCGACTTCAGCTCGTTCACATTGGCCTGGATCTTGTCGACCATGGCGTGCTGGGCCTGGGACTGCCGGGTCGACTCGAGAGCGCGGGTGGTTCCCTCCTCCTTGCGGGTCAGGGCCTCGGTGGCGAGACGCTCTGCATCGGCCATTTCCATATCGCCGGACTGCGCCCTCTGCAGCAGCAGCATCGCCTTGCGCTCGTAGTCGCCGGCGAGCCGTTTTGCATCCTCGGCCTCCTTGTCCATGCGGATTGCCAGGGCCTTGACCTCGGCAAGGCTCTTGAGGCTGTCGGCGAGATCCTTCTTGAGGTCCCGGACCGCCTGCTCGCTGATCTTGATGGGATCTTCGAGCTTGTCGACAAGGGCGTGCGCTTCGGCCTGTCCGGTCTTGAACAGACGTTGAAAAATACCGGCCATGAGTTCCTGCTCCTTCCAGTTCTAGGCTTTGGGCGCCGACTGTTCCGCGAAGCTCAGAAGCTCTTCCCCGTTCTCGGCAAGGCCGAGGCTGAGAGCGTTGATGGTGGTTTCGAGCTCGCTGAGGTCGAGGGTGTCGAGGGCCAGGGTGTTCCGGTACAAAAGGGTATCGGCGGCATCGTTGAGGACGAAGGCTCCGAAAACCAGCTCGCGGTTCATCTGCAGAATGCGCCGGTACATTTCCGCCCCGGCTCCGGAATCGACCTTCATGATCAACTGCTCGAGCACGAGCACCGACTCTTCGCAGTCGATGACGAGATTGTGAATCCCGCGCTCGTGGTCGTTGATGAGGACGATCTCCTCCTCGGGGATTTCCTCGTCGATTTCGAAACCCAGCTCGAGGACGTATTCCTTGACCATGTCAAAGCGCTCCGACATCACTGCTCCTTTTCCCGGTTTGACAGCGCCGTTTCCAGCTCCCTGTAGGCGCGGGTGAGTCGCGCCGTCAGCTCGTCGGCCGTGCGGCGCTTCTCCTCGTCCCGGGCGTGTCTGTCAGGGTGGTACTGCTTCATCATCCGGCGCCATGCAGCGCGCACGGTCTCCAGGTCCGACCCGTACGGCAATTCGAGGTTCGCGTAATACTCGGCCAGGGCCGGGTCGACATCGGACCGCCGGCTCCCCGGCTCTTCCCGGGGATCGTTTCCCCGTCCGGATTCTCCCGTCTCAAAACGGGGTGTCTCACCGCGCAGGCGATCGTAAAGCCGCGAGCGGCCGATTTCAATGAGGCGGCGGAAAAGGTCCATGGCCCTGGGTGAGAACGAATCGAATATAGAAGTGCCCGTTCCCCTGGTCCATACGGGAACGGGGCTGGTCTGCCCCCGGTCAGTCAGCCTGCGACCTGGGCCCCGAGCCGGGGATCAACGGAGGTGCGGCATCCCGATGTCGAGATATTTCTGCGACCTAGTACGGCAGGGCCGACACTGCCTTGCTGATCATCGCCAGGGCGGCGCAGAACATGCCGATCAGCGCCATCCCCACCCCGAAGCCGACGCTCAGAACCATGGCGTAGCGGCGCCACTCCTGCTTGCCGTACCGCTTCCAGAAGTAGAAGCGCGCCATCAGGGCTCCGACGATCTGCGGCAGCAAAGAGTGAGGAATTCCGTTGACGCTCTGGACGTACCCCCAGATCAGGAAAATCGGCAGCCCGAGAAATGCCATGGTGAAGTAGGCGACAAGGCCGAAGCCGGCGGCGAACAGCGAGATCGGCCACTTCCGCCCGTCGAGCGGATGGTGCATGTCCGACTCGTCGGTAACCCCGTCGCCGTCGTCGTCTTTTCCGTTCTTCAGCTCTTCGTCGATGAGCCCGTCGCCGTCGTTGTCGCGCCGGTCCCCGGTGAAGGTCATGTCGCGCCAGTGCGCCTCGAACAGCAGCGGGATGTCGGACGACCGCTGCAGGAACTCGCCATCGAATGAAGGCAGGCGGTCGACCTCGAAGTAGAACTCGACCGAATCCTGCGGGGCTTCGCTCAGGCGGGCATCGAAGTTCGGGTTCGGCGTGTCGATGATGTCCCCCGGACGGGGCCAGAGGATCCCGGGGGCAGACGGCTGCGCAGACGATGATTCGGAGGGAGGTGAACGGGGTGGCAACGATCCCAGGTGAGGCGCCTGGGGAGCGTCGGGAGCTCCCCTGCCGCTGAAATCGGTGTAGAAATAGCCGGTCTGCGACCACTCGCCGTAACGGCGCTTGTCCGGGTCGGGAATATGGACGTCATACGAGGCGCGCACCCTCCAGTACCACCAGTGCTTGTCCTGCAGGTTGTGCGGACTCCATACGACCTGACCTCGCGAGATGGCAGTGCCATCCGAGAGGATCTCCCCGGCTCGCCAGCTGCGGCTGTACATCGTGCTGGAGAAAAACAGGGCCTGTTGGTACGCCTTGAGGGGCCACATCAATTGGGCGAAGGGGTATCGTTCCGAGGGGATCGGGCCCAGCCGCCACAGCATGCTCCAGTACATCATGCTCACCACGAGGATGATCGGGAGCATGAACAGCTCGGCCTTTAGCAGGCTGGTGAAACGCATCCCGGTCAGCTCGACCACCCGGAAACCCTCGGCGTGGCCGCCGTAGTTCCGCGTCGGAAACGGCACGAACCAGACATCTACCCCGCGGTACCCGGTAAGAAAGATGACCGCCTCGTTGACATAGGGAATGGAGACTTCGCGGCCGATCATGCCGTCGAGGCGGGCGCTGACGAACGACATGATCGGGGCATACACGAAGGCGATGCAGAAGAAGGTGAGGAGCAGCCCGGTGGTGACCAGCGTGGGAAACAGGGTCTTGGCGAGCACGATCGGGTAGAAAGCGGCGAGCCCGAAAAGCACGAGGCAGAGCCAGATGTTGAAGTCGCCGCGGCCGAGGTGGGTAAGGCAGTAGCCGCGCACTTCGGAGGGCCGGTTGCAGCCGTCGTGCCGGCAGGTTCTCGGGTAGTCTTTCCGCTCGCCGATGATCCTTTCCCGCGCCTCGGCGCGCTCGCGGCGGCCGCTGGCCAGGAGGTTGTAGAAACTGATGACGGTGACCGCGAGAGTGATTCCTACGGAGAAGGCCTGCCAGAAATCGATGCTGGTGGCGATCTGGGTGTTGATCGTCGTCATCCCGGGGGCCCAGCTCGGAAGCAGTCCTTTCCAGTAGAGGAAGGGGCTGACCACGGTGTGCACGATGACCCCGGAGAATGAGCCGATAACCGCCCAGAAAGGCATCAGCAGGCCGGCGAAGATCGGACCGAGATGGAGAGTGATACCGAGCGGGGTGGCCGGCAGCAGACTCCCGAAAAACGGGGTCAGATCCCAGAACGGGATCGGGATCACCTGGATCCTTGAACCCATCGCCGCGGTTACCTCGGGTATCCCTACGTACACCGAGCCGAAGATCCCCCCGATGACTCCCCCGATGCTGAAAACCGGCCACTTCCAGGTCTCGGCCTCGTCGCCGCTCTCCTCGGCGAGGGCCATGGCCGACAGGGCGGACATCGGCGCAGTCGGAAACGGCAGCTGCTCCCGGTCCGACATCAGCCGGAACAGCAGGTACCCGGAGGTGAACCAGGAAATGCGGCCGACGATGGTGCCGATGATGAGGAGGCCGATCGGCCACAACCAGTCCGGGTGCAGGAAAGTGCGCTCGGCGAGGGCGACCGAGTCGGGAGGCGGCGCCCACCACGTCGGCAGGAGCCTGGAGATGCCGAACTGTTCCGCCTCGGCGGAGCGCACGAAGTACTGGCGCCACAGCAGGTCGAGAAAAGCCCCTTCCTCGCGCGCCACCAGGGCGCTGGCCACGTACACGAGCAGGAAGATCTCCTGCCTCTTCAGGGACGTGAAGGAACGCTTTGCGACCTCGAGAAAGAGGATGACCGTGACCCACTGAGCGGCATCCCCTATTCCCCCACCGGTAACCAGACCGAGGTACATCTCCCCCGGTGTCATGATCAGGGAGATGAAGAGAACCCCGATGATCGTCCGGATCGTGAAGCCGTCCTCGAACTTGTCGGGAGCTTCGAGGAGCGCGCGGTACTCCTCTACCTCCTGCCACTGATTCTGCTTGAGTTTGCGCCTGAATTTCATGCCGCAGGTATGGGCGAGGCGAGCATGGCCTCGGCCTTTTCCCGGTGATAGGCGCGCGCGTCCGCCCGGAGGGTATGCCAGAGGAGGAACTGCTTGCGCAGGGTGTTCATGAAGCGCTGGTTGACCCGCTGCCAGTAGGTATCCTGGCCGCTCAGCCGCTGAATGAAAA
>JAPOZF010000631.1 GCA_026706165.1 Gemmatimonadota bacterium | reverse complement strand
TCGGCGGCGATGGCGACCGCGGTTGCTCCCTCGCTCTCGAGCTGGTCGGCGGTGGCCTGCGCCCTGCCGCCGTCGATGTCGGTGGCAACGATGGCCGCCCCTTCACGCGTCAGGCATTGCGAAATGCCGAGGCCCATGCCGCCCCCGGCGCCGGTGACGATGGCGTTCCTGTCCTTGAGTCGCATGCTGTTCTCCTGTTTCGGTTTCAGGCCAGCTCGGAAGGCAGGTCGAGTCCGAAGCGGTCGGCCGCGGCCTGCAGCTTGGCAACCGTCCCGGCCGGCAGCGGAATACCGCGGGCGGATCTCTCTTCGAACGCTTCCTGCTCGAGGTCGCCGGGCACCTTCAGCGGACCGGCCTCCTCGTGGGTAGGCAGTCCCGCCATGGTGTCGGCGAGCTGGTCGACGTCGTCGCGAAAGGCGTCGAGGTCGGTGAAGGTGGCGATGTCGATGGCGGCGACGAAGCTGTTCTGCGTGCCCCAGCCGACGTCCCCGCCGCGCAGCCACGTCGTCAGCAGCGGGTTGCCGGACATCAGGCTCGACATGCACTCGAACAGCAGCGCCAGGCCGTACCCCTTGTAGCCAGCGGCGGGGCGGACGAACTCTGCTTTTGCCGGGTCGGTGGTGACGTTGCCGTCCTCGTCGAGGGCCCAGTCGTCGGGAATCGCCAGTCCCTTGTCGAGGGCCACGCCGATCTTGCCCTGGGCGACGACGCTGGTCGCCATGTCGAGGCTGATCGGCACGCGGTTGCGCCCCGGTGCGGCGATGGCGATCGGGCTGTTGTGGGTGCCTCCCGTCTTCGCCCCGGGCGGGGCCATGTTGGCCGGGCAGCTTGTCACCACGGCGATGCCGACCATTCCCTGCGCCGCGGCCAGGTGGGTGTAGTAGGCCATGCAGCCCTGGTGGCGGGTGTTGCGGATGAGGCCCCAGCCGATGCCGACGTCGCGGGCCTTGGCGATCGCCTTGTTCATCGCCGGCACGGTGACGACCGGCCCGAAGGCGTGGTCTGCCTCCATCAGCAGGATCGCCGGGGTCTCCTTCTCGATCCGCACGTTCGGCCGCGGCCGCACGTACCCCTTGTCGACCCAGTCGATGTACGCCTCGACGAGCTGCACGCCGTGCGAGTCGACGCCGCGCATGTTGCTCCATACGAGCACCTCGGCCTCGAGCGCGGCGTCGGCGTCCGGCATTCCCAGGGCGGTGAATATCCGCGTCGCAAACTCCTGCAGCCGCCCCTCTTCGATCCGCACGTCACTCATGTATTCTGTCGTCCTGTCTCATGTTATCTCGAAGGCCGATCAGCCGCCCTCCATGGACTCGATGCTGTAGTAGCCGGCGTAGAACTCCCGGCTCCGCTCGCGCACCCAGCCGCGGTCCCCGGCCTGTTCCCCGAACCGGAGCAGCCCGAACTCCTCCAGCTCCGCGCCGGGTTCGCCGCCGGTGGCCCACTCGGCGAGCCAGCGGCCGACCGCGGCCGACCCGGCGATGCCGACCGCGGCGCAACCCGAGGCGACGATCATCCCCTCGACTCCCGGCACCGGCCCGATGAGGTAGCGGCCGTCCGGGGCGAAGCTGGTGATTCCCTGGCGGTACTCGGCAATCTCGAGGCCGGCGAGCACCGGAAAGCAGGGAATCAGCCGGCGCCGGGCCTCGGCAATGGTCTCCCGCGGCTCGGCGACGTCGCTGCTGCGGAAGCCGGCGGGGAGCTCGTCCAGGTCAACGAGGTGGGGCTCGGGCTCGAAGAAGCCGAAGAGGTACCCGCCCTGGTCGGGGCGCAGGTAGCAGCTGGCGTCGGTGACGCGGACCGTTGGGTGATCCTCAGGGATGCCGCCGACCGGCACGGTGCGGGCCCGCTGGTGGCGGATCGTCTGCATCGGCAGCTCGAGGCCTGCGATGCGGGCGATTCTCCCGGTCCAGGGGCCGCAGGTGACGATCACCCGCCCGGCGGCCCTTGGCCCGCTGCCGGTGCTGACGCCGCACGCGCTGCCGTCTTGAAAGGTGAAGCCGTCCACCTCGACCCCGCATTCGATTTCGACGCCCTTCTCCCTCGCCGCGGCGGCGTAGGCGAGGGCGCACTGGCGCGCGTCGACGTACCCGTCCCCCTCGACGAAAAGGCCCCCTTCCAGCCGCTCGACCTCCATCTCCGGGCACATCCGCTTCATCTCGCCGCGGCCGGTCAGCGACGCCCGCACCCCGGTTCTGCCGGCGAGGTCTATCAGCCTCCGGTACGCCTCCATGCGCTCTTCGGTGAGGGCGACCATCAGGCTTCCGGGCCGGCGCAGGCCGGGGTCGTGTCCGGTCTCGGCGGCGAAACCTTCGAGCAGGTCGAGGGCGTAGCGGATGGCCGCGCACATGGTCGGAGAGGAGCGGATCTGCCCGACGAGGCCGGCGGCCCTCGGGGTGGTCTCGTCGGCGAGTTCGGCGTTGCGCTCCAGCAGGCGCACGCTGCCGGCGCCGCGGGCGGCGAGGTGATAGGCGGTGCTCAGCCCCCAGATGCCGCCGCCGACCACGAGGAAGTCCGATGTTTTCATTCTTGAACCTGTTGGATCAGATCGGGAAAAGGTTGCTGACGAGTAGTTTCAGGAAACGGAAAGGCTGAAAGCAAACTCTTACCCTGTGAGAAGGACCGTCAGCTTTTCCATGACCTCACCCACCACCTGCGCCGGGGCTCGACAGCCGAAGCCGGTTCGGCGCGCCCGCCAGTCAAGGCTCTTGACCTGGTCGGCCAGGACGACACCGGTTACTGGGCTGCCGGACGGCAGGGAAACCTCGAAGGGGTAGCCCTTGACCCTGGAAGTGATGGGGCAGCATAGCGCCAGGGAGGTTTTCTCGTTGTAGCTCTGCGGGCTGAGGACCAGGGCGGGCCGGCGCCCTGCCTGTTCATGTCCAGCCTGGGGAGAAAGGGTAAGCCAGACAATGTCCCCCCTGTCCGGGACATATCCTCGCTCTACCATGCCTCGTTGCCCTGTGCCGGCCCGGTGTCCGCCTCGGGATGGAGATTGCCCTCCGTCACCTGGTCGAGCATGCCATCCAGGTCATATGCCTTCTTGCGCATCACGACTTGGTCCCCCTGCGAGATTATCTCGATGGCCGAGCCATCCTGAACGCCCCATTGCTCGGCGATCGGCTTGGGGATGCGCACGGCCAGGCTGGTGCCCCATCTGGCGATATGGGATTTCGCTCCCATTGGAATACCTCCTAGTCAATACTCGGCGCAATATATATACAATATATATCCATTCCAGGGATTCCATCCAAGAAACGACAGCAACGGGGCGGATGCCGTGGCGACATTACTGACGCAGCAACGGCGGTTTCGAAACCTTCCGGCATGGGGTCTCCAGCCGGGGCATCCTCGAATGCCCCGGGGGACCTCGGGACCTGGACTCGGACTCCTCGGATGCGGTCCTAAACCCGGCCCTCGAACTCCCGCCCCCGGATCAGCATGAAGCGGAACGCCCCGGGCGGCTTCTCGCACTCCATCAACATGCGGTTGTCCTCACTTGCGGCGCCGAGGTACATGGTCTCGGAACGGATGTAGTGCAGGGCCAGGCCGCGCCGCCGGTCAGGAGTGGTGTTGGCGCCGGTGCGGTGGAAGTTGAGGCCGTGGTGGAACAGGCAGGAGCCGGCGGGCAGTTCCACCGGCACCGGTTCGGGAAGCAGGGGATCGGCGAGAAAGCGGGCTTTCCGCTCGCGGGTGATCGGCCCCCACTTGTGGCTTCCCGGCAGCACGGTCATGCAGCCGTTGGCCACCGTGGCGTCGTCGAGGGCCACCCAGCAGGAGACGTGGTCCTGCGGCGCGAACTGGGGCCAGGCCACCGAGTCCTGGTGCCAGTCGGTGACCGTGCCGTGGTAGCGGGCCTTCATCATCAGCTGGTCGCAGTAGAGCTTGATGTCGGGCCCCATCAGCTCCTCGATGACGTCGACGATCGCCTCCCTGCGGGCGGCCGCTTCGAACAGGGGGTCGAAGTAGCACAGGTGGGTCATCTTGCGCACCTGGTCGAGGCGGTCGACGCCGTCTCCCTCCCCTTGTCGGAAGGCGGCTTCCAGCTGGACGTAGCGCTCCGGCACGTGGCCGGCTTCTCCCCGGGCTATCTCCTCGCTGCGCCGGCGCAGGGCGCTCAGCTCTCCGTCGGAAAGGACTCGGCCGAAGGGCAGGTAGCCCTGTTCCTCGAAATGGGTCTTCTGTTCAGGGGTCAGGGCCATGGTCATTCCCTCCGGAGGGGCAGGTCGATTCTCGCGTTGCCCCGTGCCTGGGACCGCAGGGCGGCGAGCATGATTTCCAGGGTGTCGCGCGCCCGACGCGGGGGCGAGCTGCTCTCGGCCCTTCCGGCGATCATCTCGGCGAGCTCCTCTACCGGGGGAATGAGCGCGGTGCCGAAGGGTGTCCGGTAGGAGGGGCTGGTGTCGGAGGAGACCGGGATAAGGTTTCCCTGGACCACCTCCGAGTCCCAGGGA
>JAPOZF010000745.1 GCA_026706165.1 Gemmatimonadota bacterium | reverse complement strand
CTTCCGGCGAGTTCTTGCTGTGGAACGTGGAAACAAAGGAAAAAGTCGCTACCCTCGGGCACCCGGGCCGGGTGTGGTCAGAGGGGAGGCTTTTGGCCAACGGGCTGTTTTCGCCCGTTGGATCCCTGCTCGCCTCGGTAGCGTTGCGGGGGGTCGAACTGTGGGACGCGTCCGAGTGGACGGGAACCTCTCCTGTCACGATCCAGCCAAAGCCCGCAAACCCGGACAGCGTTGTGCTGGTTGCCCTGTACAACGCCACCGACGGCCCCAACTGGAAGGATAAAACGAACTGGCTCAGCGACAGGCTCATCGGCGAGTGGCAAGGCGTCCGTACCTCCGCTTCCGGTCGTGTAACTTCCCTGAGTCTCCGTAGCAACCGGTTGAGCGGAGTGCTTCCTCCCGAACTGGGAAGCCTGCCCTTCCTCGGGTCTCTGTATCTCGACAGCAACCAATTGAGCGGATCGATACCGAAGGAGTTGGGAAGCCTGACCAACCTGACCAACCTGTCGCTCTCCAACAACCAGTTGACCGGGGCGATACCGAAGGAGTTGGGAAGCCTGACCAACCTGACGGGCCTGTACCTCGCGGGCAACCAGTTGACCGGGTGCATCCCCGCGGGTCTGCGGAAGGTGGCGAACAACGACCTGGACACGCTCAGTCTGTCCGACTGCGGGCAAGCGCAAACCCAGGCGCCCACCGATTTCAACGGCGACGGCAGGACCGATTTCGCCGACTTCTTCAAGTTCGTCGACGCCTTCGGCAGCACCGACGCCCGGTATGACCTCGACGGCAGCGGCACCGTCGATTTCGTCGACTTCTTCAAGTTCGTCGACGCCTTCGACCAGCCGGGGCAGGGCACCAAGCTGGTGGCCCTGGCCCGGGAGATGCTCGGGCTGCCCGCGGGGCCCGAGCTGCGGCAGAACTGGCCCAATCCCTTCAACACCGAGACCGTCCTCTCCTGGTTCCTGCTGGAACCGGGTCCGGCGCGAGTGGAGGTGTTCGCCCTGACCGGGCAGCGGCTGGCGGTCCTGCGGCAGGGGCCGCAGCAGGCCGGGTACCACCACCTTCACTGGGACGGCCGCGACGACGAAGGCCGCCCCCTGGCCAGCGGCGTCTACCTGTACCGGCTGGTGACGACCGATGCCGTGATGACGCGCAAGCTCACCTTGCTGCGCTGAGCGTACCGCTATGCCACCTACGTCATCGAGGGCGACACCCTGTTCCTCACTTTCACGGTGACGGGGAGGACGCCGTCGTGGAATACCGCCGCATTTGAGGGCACAACCGCCAACTGAGGACAGGCCCATGAAAACCTGGTTGTTCAAACCCGCTTTTTTAGTGATACCGGGTCTCCTGCTTTCGCTGCACGCAGGCCACGCCTCTCCCTCCCCGATCGACTGGGCCCATTCCTGCCGGTCGCTCGATGCCGGGCAGTGGGAAGAAGATCACACCGGCGGTCCGGCGGCCAAGCGGCTGGGCAGATCGGCCGCCGCCCAGGCACGCGCCGTCCGGCTGATCTACTTCGTTCCCAACGACCGCACCTTCGACTCGGACGTGGTCGACTCGATCAAAGCCAGGATTCCCCGCATCCAGGCCTTTTTCCGCGACCAGATGCAGGCGAAGGGACACGGCACCAAGACCTTTGAGTTTGAAACCGACGATCAGGGGGATCCGGTGGTGCATCGCGTGAACGCCCCGAACTCCGACGGCAGCTATCTCCGCTCTTACCGTATGGTCGGCGTGGGCAACGTCCTCCGGGATCTGGGACCGACCTTTGATTCCGGGAATAACATCCTGTTCATCGTCGCCGACCACAGCAATTACGACAGGCTCTGGGGTACTGTGGCGGGGTTCGGCGGCCGATGGGGCAAGAACAGCGGTTATGCCCTTCTTCCCGCCAGCTTCGTGGACGAAACGGCGGCTCACGAACTGGGCCATGCTTTCGGCTTGCAGCACGATTTCAACGACGGCGCCAACATCATGTCGTACGGCCCGACGTCCCCATCGAAGAGCAGCAGACCTGGGACCTTCTGGCGCCGACCGTCGATCTCGTTTCTCCCCTCAGGTATGCAGCGGGCTCAACGGGCCTGTCCGTTCAATTCAGAATCACCGCCTCGGGAAACCCGGGACTTCACCAGGTGCTTTTCTTCCTCAAATCAAGGGCGCCCCACCCTGCCGCGGGATCGCATGAAGTGAAGGGATGCCATGACCTGCATGGCGTGCAGGACACCGTCGTTGTATTCCAGCATGACGGGGTTGTTCCGTCGGAGAACTCCGGAAGTCTTTCCAACTCTCCTGCGCATTACCTGTCCGCCCAGGCAGTCGATACCGATGGGAACGCGAATACCGGCCCTTATAAAGATTCTCATTTCGTTCTGGCAGAAGATTCCCCCCACCACCTCGCCACGCTTTTCAGGTATACGCGGGATACTTCGCCCGAGGTCTATGGCGCCGAGTTCTCACGGGACGGAACGATTCTCGCCGTCAGTTCGTCCGCGGGGATCCAGGTATGGAATACGGCCACGCGAGCCGCGGTCGCTACCCTGAGGGAGGGCAGCTCTGCACTGGCGTTCTCGCCCGACGGGACCACCCTCGCTTCCGGGTCCACCAGAACCGACGAGGCCAACATCAAGCTGTGGAATGTGGCGAACCAATCCCTTGTCGCCACTCTGCCGGGGCATACGGGAGGACCTACGGGGGTCCATTCGCTGGCGTTTTCGCCCGGCGGGGACACCCTCGCTTCCGGGTCGGGGGATCAGACCATCAAGCTGTGGGACGTGTCGAGCCAGAGCCTTGTCGCCACCCTCACCGGGCATACGAGTCATGTCTTCTCGGTGGCGTTCTCGCCCGACGGGACCCTCGCTTCCGGATCGCGGGACGGCTCGGTCAAGCTGTGGGACGCGGCATCGCAAACCAGTACAGCCACCCTGGAGGGAAATACAGGCAGGGTCCTCGACGTGGCGTTTTCCCCGGACGGGACCATTCTCGCCTCGAGCACCGACGGCCCGATGCTGCTGTGGAACGTGGCGGCAAGAGATACGATCGCCATCCTGCAGGGGCATGGAGAGGCCTCGTTTTCCCCGGACGGGACCATCCTCGCCTCCGGTGCAATGCTGGGGGAGGTCCTGCTGTGGGACTTGGCGACGAAGGCAGTCACCGCAAAGCTCGGGCACCCGGACCGGCTGGAGGACGCCTGGGGTTTCGGGATCAACGGGGTGTTTTCTCCGGACGGCTCCCTGCTCGCTTCGGTCGGACTGAACGGGATCGAGCTGTGGGACGCGTCCGAGTGGACGGGAGTCGCTCCGGTCGCCTCCGTGCCCGCCCACCCGGACAGAGTCGCGCTGGCTGCGCTGTACGATTCCACCAACGGGGCGGGTTGGCAGAGAAGGACCAACTGGCTCAGCAGCAGGCCCCTCGGCGAGTGGGAAGGCGTCTCAACCAACAGCCTCGGCCGCGTCAACGACCTCGAACTCAGTTGGAACCGGTTGAACGGGACGATACCGGCTGAGACAGGCAACCTCACCTTCCTGTCCTCCCTGTATCTCCATGTCAACCAGTTGAACGGCTCGATCCCTCCCGAACTGGGCAGCCTCTCGAATCTGATTTACCTGGAACTCAATCATAACCGGTTGAGCGGACAGATTCCCCCGGAACTGGGCAATCTTTCCAGGCTGGAACGGTTGTGGCTGCAGAGCAACCAGTTGAGCGGGGTGATCCCCTCCGAGCTGGGGGGACTGACGAACCTCAGGAAGCTGAATCTCGCCGGCAACCAGTTGAGCGGGTCCATACCGACGGAGTTGGGAAACCTGACCAACCTGACGGTCCTGGGTCTCTCCAGCAACCAGCTGACCGGGTCCATACCGCCGGAACTGGAGAACCTGACCAACCTCACGCACCTGTACCTCGCCGGGAACCAGTTGACCGGGTGCATCCCCGCGGGCCTGCGGGACGTGGCGAACAACGACCTGGACACGCTCAGTCTGGCGGACTGCGGCCAGGAGCAAACCCGGGCTGCCACCGACTTCAACGGCGACGGCAAGACCGATTTCGTCGACTTCTTCCAGTTCATCGACGCCTTCGGCAGCACCGACCCGAAGTTCGACCTCGACGGCAGCGGCACGGTCGATTTCGTCGACTTCTTCCAGTTTGTCGACGCCTTCGGCTCGTCCGGGCAGGCCAAGCTGGTGGCGATGGCCCGGGAGATGCTCGGGCTGCCGGCCGGCCCGGAACTTCACCAGAACGCCCCCAACCCGTTCAACAGCGAGACGGTCATCTCCTGGTTCCTGGCGGAACCGGGCGCGGTGCGGCTGGAGGTCTTTTCCCTTACCGGGCAGCGGCTTGCGGTTCTGCACCAGGGGCCGCTCCAGGCCGGGTACCAACGCAGCCACTGGGACGGCCGCGACGTCGAAGGCCTGTCCCTTGCATCCGGCGTATAACTGTACCGGCTGGTAACTGCCGAT
>JAPOZF010000530.1 GCA_026706165.1 Gemmatimonadota bacterium | reverse complement strand
GGACCCGGCCGAGCTGCGGCGCCAGAACTTCATCCCGGCGTTCGACGGCGTCGAGCAGCCCGGGTACGAGACCCAGGTCGCCCTGGTCTACGACAGCGGCGACTACGAGGCCGTTCTCGACAAGGCGCTCGCCAATGCCGACTACGCCGGCCTGCGCAGGGAGCAGGAAGAAGCCCGCGCCGAAGGGCGGCTGCTCGGCATCGGGTTCTCGACCTACATCGAGGCCTGCGGCATCGCCCCCTCGGCCGTGGTCGGCGCCCTGGGCGCGCGCGCCGGTCTCTACGAGAGCGGCACGGTGCGGGTGCAGCCGACCGGCAAGGTGTCGGTCTACACCGGCAGCCACTCCCACGGCCAGGGGCACGACACCACCTTCTCGCAGCTCGTCTCGGACAGCCTCGGCATCCCGATGGAGGACGTCGAGATCGTCCACGGCGACACCGAGCAGGTGCCGTTCGGCATGGGCACCTACGGGTCCCGCTCCCTGGCGGTCGGCGGCATGGCCATCACCAAGAGCCTCGACAAGGTCAAGGAGAAGGGGGCGAAGATCGCCGCCCACCTGCTCGAGGCCTCAGAAGAGGACCTCGAGTACGTCGACGCCTCCTGGAAGGTGAAGGGGACCGACCAGTCGGTAGGCTTCGGCGACGTCGCCCTGACCGCGTACGTGCCGCACAACTACCCCGAGGGGCTCGAGCCCGGCCTCGAGTTCACCAGCTTCTACGACCCGGCCAACTTCACCTTCCCGTACGGCGCCCACATCGCCGTCGTCGAGGTCTGCCCCTACACCGGCATGGTGCAGCTGAGGCGCTACATCGCCGTCGACGACGTCGGCAACGTCGTCAACCCGATGATCGTCGACGGGCAGGTCCACGGCGGCATTACCCACGGCGTCGGACAGGCCCTGCTCGAAGGGGCGGTGTACGACGACAACGGCCAGCTCACCAACGGCTCCTACATGGACTACGCGATGCCGCGCGCCGACGACGTGCCGCGCTTCGAGACCGACCGCACCGTCACCCCGTGCCCCCACAACGCCCTCGGCGTCAAGGGAGCCGGAGAGACCGGCACCATCGGCTCGACGCCGGCGGTGGTCAACGCGGTGGTCGACGCCCTCTGGCATCTCGGCGTCCGCGACCTGCAGATGCCGCTGACCCCGCAGACCGTGTGGAAGGCCATCCAGGACGCGGCCTAAAGGAGAGAGGAGACAGGAAATGACACCGGAAGCTTTCGAATACCACCGTCCCGCCACCGTCGACGAAGCGCTTTCCCTGCTCGGGGAGCACGGTGACGACGCCAGGCTCCTGGCAGGGGGCCACAGCCTGCTGCCGGCGATGAAGCTGCGCCTCTCGGCGCCCGGCCACCTCATCGACGTCGGCCAGATCGACGAGCTGCAGCAGATCTCCACCGACGGCGACGACGTCGTAATCGGCGCCGGGGCCACCCACCACGACATCGAGTCCTCCGACGTCGTCGGCGAGAAGGCCCCGCTGCTCGCCCAGGCGGCCGGCTCCATCGGCGACGTTCAGGTCCGCAACATGGGCACCATCGGCGGCAGCCTCGCGCACGCCGACCCGGCGGCCGACTATCCGGCGGCGGTGCTGGCCGCCAACGCGCGCATCCGCGTCAGGGGCCCCGGAGGCGAACGCGAGATCGCCGCCTCCTTCTTCTTCGTCGAGCTCTACATGACCAGCCTGGCCCCCGACGAGATCATCCTCGACGTGCGGGTGCCGTCGCAGGGAGCCGGCACCGGCTCTTCGTACGCCAAGTTCCCCCACCCGGCGTCGCGTTTCGCGGTCTGCGGGTGCGCCGCCTCGGTGACCAGGAACGGCGGCAGCTGCAGCGACGTCCGCGTCGGCTTCACCGGCATCGCCAACGCCGCCTTCAGGGACCTCGGCGTGGAGGACGCGATGAACGGCAGCTCCGGCGATTCCGAGGCGATCTCGGCAGCCGCGGCCAACGCCGCCCAGGGGGTCGAGCTGCTGAGCGATTCGTTCGCCGGGGAGGAGTACCGTCGGCACCTCGCCTCAGTGCTCGCGATGAAAGCTCTCGGCGAGGCGGTCCGGGCGGCATAGGAGTCTGAATTGGCTGGCGCCCGGCAGTGGGCGCCGGCATGATTGGGGGGGGCAGGCGCCGAGTCTCAGCGCCTGCCCTTTCTCTTTGGGAAGCCGGTTCGCGATGCAGGCCGGAACCGGGCGCTTTCCGGCCCGGGGTCGGACCGGTCGCAGGCAGTTCTTCGGAGGAGCACGATGAGTGGAATCAAACTGGCCGGGGCCCAGTGGAGCTGGGTCGGGGCGAGCCTGCGGGAATCGGCCGGCATCTACAGGGCCCTCGGGATCGGCGCCATGGATCTCATCACCGCCCCCGGCATGCCGCTAGACGTCGGTGAGATAGAGAGCGACCCGCAGGCGGTTGCCCGGCGGGTCGGAGAGGACCTCGCCGATGTCGAGGTCGAGCTCGTCAACCTCATGACCCTGATCGGCACGGACTTCGAGGACCGGGCCCTCAACTCTCCCGACCAGGAGATGCGCCGGCGCAACGCCGATTCGGTGGCCGCCCTCTGCGAGTTCGCCGCCGCGGCCGGCCTGAAGTCGATCACCCTGGTCCCCGGCGTCGAGCAGCCGGGGATGTCCCGCGAGGATGCGCAGGCGCTCTCCGCCGAGGCGCTGCGGGCCGCGGCCGAGACCGGGACCCGGGCCGGGGTGGACGTGGTCTTCGAGCCGCACCGCGAGTCGGTGCTGGAGAGCCCGGCCGAGACCCTCGCCTTCATGCAGCAGAACCCCGACCTCAGGATCTGCGTCGACTACTCCCACTGCGTGTCGATCGGCTACAGGGAGGAGGAGTTGCACCCGCTGCTGCCGTACGCCGGCCACGTGCACCTGCGCCAGGGGGCCGCCGGCCAGATCCAGGCGCGCTGGGACGACGGGGAGATCGATTACCCCGGACTGATGCGGCGGCTCGCCGAACAGGGGTACGACGGCTACGCCACCCTCGAGTACGAGCACGAGGAGGTGTGGGACATGGACAAGGCCGACACCATAAAGGAGACGATCCGAATGAGGGACGCGGTCCTTCCCTTCGTTGCGGCTTCGGTTTCTCCGTGAACCCGCCGGCCCTTCAGGAAACCTTCAGGAACATCCTGTTCAGAGCACCGACCCCCTTTCCCCGAAACCGAGGCCACCATGGCTGACAAGGCAAGAATCGGCATCATCGGCACCGGGTGGTGGGCGACGACCGCCCACTTCCCCGCGGTCCTCTCCCACCCCGAGGCGGAGCTCGTGGCCGCCGCGGACCTCCGTCCCGATATCCTGGGGAAGGCCGCCGAAGCGTACGGGGTCGAGCGCACCTACACCGATTTCCGCGAGATGCTGGAAAAGGAGCAGCTCGACGGCGCCGTCGTGGCCGTCTGGCACGCCGAGCATTTCGAGGTCGCCCGCACCTGCCTGGAGTCCGGCCTGCACGTCATGCTGGAAAAGCCGATGGTGCTGCGCGCCGCCCACGCCCGCGAGCTGGTCGAGCTCTCCAGGGCGAAGGGCCGCGAGCTGATCGTCGGCTACCCCTGGCACTTCACGCCGCATACCCTGCGCGCCAGGGAGGTGGTGCAGTCCGGGGAGCTCGGCCCGGTCCTGCTCGTCAACTCCGTCTTCGCCTCGATGGTGCTGCAGTTCCTGCGCGGCGACGACCAGACCTACAGGCCGCGCTTCGACTACCCCGTCGTCGGACCCGGGGACGTGTACGCCGACATCGAGAAGTCCGGGGGCGGCCAGGGCCACCTGCAGGTGACCCACTCGGCGGGGCTGGCCCTGTTCGTCACCGGGGCGAGGCCGGTGCGGACCACCGCCCTGATGGAGAACCTCGACGTCGCCACCGACGTCGTCGACGCCATATCGGCGCGCCTCGACAACGGCGCCCTGGCCTCGGTCGCCAGCACCGGGGCCATCCGCCACGGCGACCCGGAATGGCTGCGCACCGACATCGTCTGCGAGCGGGGACAGGTCTCGCTCGATTCCCTGGCGGGAACCGGAACCGTCACCCATCCCGACCACAGCGTCGAAACCCTCGAGCCGCTGGCCGGGGATGACGCGATCTACCCGATGCAGGCCACCGCTTCGAACCTCGTGGACGTGATCACGGGATCTGCGGAGAACGGCTCGCCCGCTGAGGTGGGGTGGCGAACCGTCGAGCTGCTCGACTCGGCCTATCGCTCAGCCGCGGAGGGCGGCCGGCCGGTCGACGTGGAGGAACTTTATTCCGAATAGATACAGCTATAGCACCGCAACGGGGTGCAGAATGGCGGCAGTTGCACCCGGAATGAAACCAACCCCCTTAAACGCCCCGCCCTGGTGCGTCCCGGCCCCCGGGCGGCTGCCCCCGGGACTCACCCCGCCGGGCCGAAGTGCTCCCCCCAGTTTCTGCCGAGCTCGACCCCTGACTTCACCAGCATCGCCAGCTCGGTTTCTTCCAGCGGCTCGTACCTG
>JAPOZF010000424.1 GCA_026706165.1 Gemmatimonadota bacterium | reverse complement strand
AGGGGGAGTCCGTGCGGGGGAGATCTCCGCCGCGGCCGCTCCCGCGGGGATTTCCGCCCCGCGGGCGTACGGAGGAGAGCTGCTCAGGACGATGGTCCTGCCGCGCCTGATGTGGGACGAGGGCCGCGTAAAGGGGGGAGCGTACGCCGCCTCGTCCGACGTCCTGCGGAAGCAGAGCCTGTTCGGCGGCTTCGCCATCGCACCGGGCAACGGCGACCGCGAGCTCTTCGCCCTGTACGAGCACCGCCGCTGGCGGCCGACTCTCTTTCTCGAGTACTACCACCAGAAACGCCACACCAGCCGCGGCGACAGCAGCGAAGCCCGGGACGCCATAATCACCGGGATGAACTTCAGCCTCAACCAGGTCTCTGCCGGCCTGCGGATCGGGGACGAGCGGCCCTCCCTGAGGCGGCAGTTCACCCTGTCGCTGACGTACGACCGCTACGACGCCGGCCTCGACTGGGAAGCCTTCGTTCCCCGCAGCGACGGCGCCCCCGGATTCGAGCGCCGCCGCATGAAGCCGATCGGCTACACCTACCTGAACGGCTTCGCCCTCGGGGCACGCTACGATTACCAGACGGTGGAGCGGCGCCGCGACAGGGATATAAACCCTCGCGGGGGCCGCCGCATCAGGTTCCGCTACGACCGCGTGTTCAACTACTTCCTCGAGGAGTTCAATCGCAGCAACGCCTCCTTCCTCGAGGAGGTGTACCTCGGGCTTTTCTACAACCAGTGGGACCTCGACTGGAAGGAATACCTCGGCACGCCGTTCGGCACCGCCCTGGAGCTGCGTTTCTTCGGGGGGTGGATCGACAGCGACGAGGTCGACGACGACGACCGCGTCAACGACTTCTTCGACTACCACATCGGCGGCCTGCAGTACATGAAGGGGTACACTTTTTACAGCATCGAGGGCCGCAAGGCGGCGATGGGATCGGCGCTGTTCCGCTTTCCGCTCCTGCCCGACATGCGGAAGAGGCTGTTCCACATATACCTCGACAAGCTGTACGGGGCGCTCTACGGCAGCCTCGGCAAAGCCTGGGACGGGGAGTTCGGCGATCCCGACCCATTCTACGGCCGCTCCGGGCCGTTGCGCGACATCGGGTTTCAGTTGCGCCTCGATTCGATCTCGTATTACAGTTTGCCCACCCGGGCACAGGCGGACCTCGCCCGCGGGATCGACGAGCTGCCCGGACGCTCCCCCTGGAAATTCTACCTCACCGTGCTGTTCGGTTATCTGTAGAAAGGATGTCGCGCATGCTGATTCCGAGTGCCGGAGGACATGCCGCCCGCAGAAGCACCCCGGTGCTGGCGCTTTTCTGCTTCCTCGCCGGTGCTGCCGGGGCCGAAGAGGGGACCGCAAGCCCTGCTCCGCCGCAGCACGGGAAGTCCTCCCTGACCGTGAACGGGCAGCTGCCGAGCCTGTTCGCGTCGGTTGGGGACGGCAGCGTCCGGCCGCTGATGCTGGCGCAGGCGGACAGCGCGGAAGGTCCCCCGGCAGTATCCCCGGAGCCAAAGCCGCCCAAGTCGCCGGGGCGTGCCCTGCTCTATTCGGCAATGCTGCCCGGATTCGGCGAGTTGTACGCCGGAGCCCGGAAAAGGGCGGTCCTGTTCTTCGGCCTGGAAGCGGCGGCCTGGGGGCTGTATTTCTCCTGGAACGGCAAGGGCAAGGATATCGAGGAGGATTTCAGGGGGGTCGCCGACGAGCAGTGGGACGTCCTCAGGTACATGGACTGGAGGGGGTCGACGATCTCGCGCAATTCATCGATCACCCACGCCCTGCCGTGCAGCACCTTCGTCGTCGGTGGAGAGGGGATTTCCCAGTGCCCTGAGGTCGAGAGGCAGCAGTACTACGAGCTGATCGGGAAGTACGACCAGTTCGTCTCCGGATGGGAAGACGTCAGGGACCGGGGCGGCAACCTCGTCCAGCCGACCGAGATCGACTCGGCCGAGAACTTCGTTTCCGATCAGCGCTTCGCCTACGAGGACCAGCGGAACGAAAGCAACAGGTTTCTGAAAAGAGCGACAAACGTAGCGGGCCTGATCCTCGTCAACCACGTCATCAGCGCCATCGACGCCTCCCGGGCCGCCCGCCTCGCTGCCCGCGGCGCCGACAAGGCAACGCTTCAGCGCCGCACGAGGCTCGCCTTCGTCCGCGGCGGCCCGTCGGGAAAGACCCCGATGATCCTCGCCTGGAGGCCGCTTTTCTGAAT
The DNA here is from genome assembly GCA_026706165.1 of Gemmatimonadota bacterium. The sequence continues at coordinate 2,263 of JAPOZF010000424.1, read as the reverse complement.
GGCGCTGCGCGCCCTCGCTCCAGGGGTTCTCGCCCTGCTGCTGCTGGCGGCTCCCGCCCATGCCGGGATATCCGCGGCCAGGGCGTTCTGGTCGTCGCTGCTGCTTCCGGGGGCCGGCCAGTACCTGAACGGCCACTCGACGGCCGCCGCCCGCTTTCTCGGCTTCGAGGCCGCCCTCTGGGGGAGCTACCTTGGATTTCGACGGGTCGCCGATATCCGCGAGCGGAACTTCCGGACCCACGCCGCGGTTCACGCCGGCGCCAGACCGTCGGGGAAGTCGAAGCAGTACTTCGACGACCTCGGGTTCTACGAGAGTTTCCATCAGCACAACCGCTACGCCGCGGTGGAAGAGGGGGCCTCGGCGCAGCTGTACCCCGACAGCGGCGAGTTCTTCTGGGAGTGGGACCGGGCCGAGTCGCGCCTGCGCTTCCGCGAGCTGCGGAATTCCGCCCGGGGCGCCGACCGCAACGCCGTGATGGCGACCGGGCTGATCATCGCCAACCATCTCGTTGCCGCGGTCCACGCCGCCCGCCGGTCAATGAGCTCCCATGACGCGGAGGCTGCCGCCCGGGCGCCGGAGCGAGCGGTGGAGTTCGACCTGGTACTCCTTCCGCGGGGGACGGCCGTGTCCCTGATCCACCGCTTCTGACGCAACGCGCAATGCCGGTCGCCACGGACAGGCCAGGAGTCGTTTTCCTTTTCGCGGTTGTCCTTGGCGCCGTCGGCGTGCGCCCGGATCAGGGGTCGGCCGCGGCCCCGTACCAGTGCGGCACGCGCCTCGTCGAGCTGCTTGCCGCGGAGCTCCCGCTGCCGGACCCCCCGCTCCGGGCGGCCAAACCGGCCGGGAGCGCCGACGCCCGGCAGGATCTCCCGGAGATCGGCGTCGGGACCCGGCAGGAGTTCCCCGTCGCCGGCAACCCGCGCCTTGTGCAGGCGACCTGCCGCTACGCCGGAGAACGGGTGTTCGTGTTCGTCGAGGACCGGCAGTGGGACACCAACGGCGGCTCGATACTGCAATCCCACGTAGACGTCGTCGCCGACCTGTTCGAGCGCGCCACCCCGGCCGACCCCGGCCGCGGCATCCACGACCTGTGCACCGAGGCCTTCGGCGCTGTTCCCGACGTCGACGGCTACCCCCAGGTGTTCCTGCTGATTCTCGACATCCCCGATTCCCGCCTGGTCGGGTTCTTCGACGCCCGGGTCGCCGGGCACGAGGTTCCCGAAATGCGCAGGGACATCCTCTACGTCGACGAGTGGTACCTGCGCCGCCAGACGTACCTGGCGCGCGGCACCCTCGCGCACGAGTTCCAGCACCTCATCCACTGGGGCCACGACATGGACGAGGAGATCTGGGTGAACGAGGGGATGTCGGGGTACGCCGAGGCCCTGACCGGGTTTCCCGAGGCGGATTCGACCGTCGTCGGTGCGTTCCTGCGGCGCCCGGGCGCCGGCCTGACCGCGTGGGAAAACCGGGCCTGGAACTACGGATCGACCTACCTGTTTTCGGCTTTTCTGGCCGAGCGTTACGGCGGGGACCTGATCCGCGCCGTCGTGGCGGAGCAGGAGAACGGCATCCCCGGCATCGACGCCGCCTTTGCCGGTCTCGGCCTGCGCGGGGACTTCGAGGAGGCCTGGTCGGGGTGGATCCTCGGCAACTACGCCGCGGAAGGGGATGAGATCACCTACGGGGCGCTGAGGGGACGGCGGGCGCTCTGGTACCCGATCGACAGGCTGCCCCTGGAGAGCCGCATGGGCAGCGTCGAGGATCGGTGGGGAACGATCGCCATTCTGTTGCGAACCCCGGGGAGTGTTCAGTTGGAGTTCGCCGGAAAGGAAGAGGGGCGGTACCGGGTCTGGACACGGTCGATGCGCGGCGGGGGAAGCGAGCTTCGCGAGCTCGAGCTCGATGCCTCGAACCGGGGCTCCGCGATTGCGGCGGAGATCGACAGCATGGCGCTGATCGTCGGCAGAACCTCCACTGTAAACGGGGAGTTCGAGATATCGGCGCGCCACCTGCAGCCGGTCGCCGCGCGCCGCACGGGGGTGGAGGCCACGGTCCTGGGCGACGCGGTCGAGGGTTTGACCGTCGAGTTCTCCCGCGCCATTGCCGGGCGCCGGCGCGACTACGCCTGGAGCGCGGTCACCGACGCGGCGGGCCGGGTGGCCCTGACCATCTCCAGCACCGACCGGGTCACCGGTTTCTACCAGGCCCGCGCCCTCACCTCAGAGGGCAAGGTCGTGGGACAGTGGCACAGCATTCCAC
>JAPOZF010000444.1 GCA_026706165.1 Gemmatimonadota bacterium | reverse complement strand
AATCGTGAGCGGCCGCCTTCGGCAGGATCGAACCTACCTGGTGACCGGCGGCCTGGGCGGGATCGGATGCGCCGTGGCCGGCTGGCTGGCGGAACGTGGCGCCGGGGCCATCGTGCTGAATGGACGACGCGCGCCCGAAGCCGACGCCGAAGAAGCGATCAGCGCGCTCAGGGAACGCGGGGCAACGGTCCATGTCGAGTTGGCGGATGTGACGGACCGGAATTCCGTGGACGCGATGCTGGCGCGCATGGACCGCGAACTGCCCCCCTTGGGCGGCGTGATCCACAGCGTCGGGGTGCTATCTGACGGCGCGCTCACGAACCAGACCTGGGAGAGGTTCGAAACCGTCCTGTGGCCGAAGATACTGGGCGCCTGGCACCTGCATCGCGCGACCGTCGAACGCGACCTGGACATGTTCGTCCTCTACTCGAGCCGCGTCGGCGTTATGGGCAATCCGGGACAGGCCAACCATGCCGCGGCCAATGCGTTTCTGGACCAACTGGCCGGTCACCGCCGGGCGCTGGGGCTTCCGGGGCAGGCCATCGCCTGGGGGGCCTGGTCGGAAATCGGCGAGGCGGCCGAACAACGGGAGCGGATCGACCGGCAACGATCGGCGCTCGGCGGCCGCTGGTTTACTCCTCAGCAGGGCCTCAGGGCATTCGACCGGCTGGTGCGCCAAGACGTCACCCATTCCGTCGTGATGTCCATGGACTGGTCGGTATTCGAAGAGGCGGTCGAGGACCGGCCGCCACTGCTGGAAGATCTGCTGTCGACGACGGCCGATGACGGTGCGGGCGCCTCCGGCTCCACCAGAAACGTGCTCTCCCGGCTGCGGGAATCGCCCGGAGTGGAGCGCGAGGAGGTGTTGGTGGCGTTCCTGCAGGCGGAGGTGCAATCCGTGCTGCGGCTGCCATCGGAGCCGGCGCCAACCGTAGGTTTTTTCGATCTCGGGATGGACTCGCTGATGGCCGTGGAGTTGCGGAACCGGCTGAACCGGGCGTTTGCCGAGGAGTACACCGCGCCCAACACCATCGTGTTCGACTACCCCGACATCGCTACCCTCGCCCGTCATCTCGCCGAAGAGCTTGCCCAAGTTGAGGGTGAACCCGTACCGGCGCCTCAACCCGGGCCTGAGCAACGTCCGACGTATCAAGCTGAGGAAGACGCCATTGCGATCGTGGGCATGGCGTGCCGCTTCCCCGGCGCCCCGGATCATGAAGCGTTCTGGCGCCGGCTCGAGGCCGGCGCGGACGCGGTGACCGACCGGCGCCCGGGATCCGATGACTGGAGCGATCTTGCCGGAGACCTTCCCCCGGAATATGCCGCCTACTGCCGGGGCGGGTTTGTGGAGGAGATCGAAAATTTTGATGCGAGATTCTTCCGGGTTGCGCCGATCGAGGCGCGCATGATGGACCCGCGGCAGCGCATGCTTCTGGAGACGAGTTGGCAGGCTCTTGAGGATGCCGGGATAGATCCGGCCAGCTTACGGGGCAGCCGCACCGGCGTCTATGCCGGTATTGCCACCAGCGAATACCGGGACCTGATGGCGAAGAACGACTACGGCGTGAGTTACCTGGGCAACGCCGCCAGCATGACCGTCGGACGCGTCGCATTTCATCTGGGACTTGAGGGACCGACGATACCAGTGGAACTCAACTGCGCGTCGTCGCTGGTCGCGGTACACCACGCGGTCGCGAGCTTGCGCCAGGATGAAGTGGACCTGGCACTCGTAGGAGGCGTGAGTGCAATCCTGTCGTCTGAGATTACGAGGGCGATGGCAGACATGGGTATGTTGTCGAAGGCAGGCCGGTGCAACGCATTCGATGCCTCCGCCGACGGCTTCGTGCGGGGGGAAGGCTGCGGAATGGTCGTCCTGAAGCGGCTCGGAAAGGCGCAGGCCGACGGCGACCGCATCTGGGGCGTGATCCTCGGATCGGCGGTCAACCAAAACGGGGCAAGCGCTGGACCGACGGTCCCCAACGGTCCGGCACAGGAACGGGTGATCGAGGAGGCGTTGTCCCGTTCGGGAGTGTCTCCACCAGACGTCGATTACCTCGAGGCCCACGGGGTCGGTTCGGCGTTGGGCGACCCGATTGAAGTGCAGGCGGCAGCGGCGGTGTACGGCAAGGGACGTGAAGCGGACCGCCCGCTGTTGATCGGCTCGGTCAAGGGCAATATCGGCCATCTGGAGACGGCTGCCGGCGTTGCCGGCCTCATCAAAGTACTCCTCGCGATGAAGCAGGGGGTGATTCCAAAGCAATTGCACTTCCACAACCCGAACCCGAACGTGGACTGGGACCGGCTCCCTGTAAAGGTGACTTCCGAGGCGACGGACTGGCCTCGTCACGCTGATCGGCCTCCGCGGGCAGCAATCAGCGCGTTCGGGGTTTCAGGAGCGAACTCCCACATTGTCGTGGAGGGGTACGGAACAACCAATGGCGACGATTCGAGTTCCGGATCTCCACCGGCGGGTTCCGGGCGGACGGTCGCCGTTTCTCTTCCCGAGCCGTTGTCGGACTTGCCGCTACCGGAGGAAGGAGAATTCCGGGCGCGCGGGCTCCGACTCCTGCCCGTGTCCGGGAAGTCCGGCGGCGCCCTGCGGAAACTGGCGGGGAGGTACGCGAGCTGGTTCGACGGGCGGACCGGGGGGCTTGCTTCGTCAGCGGCCAAAGAGGCGATGCTTGCGGATATGGCGTGGACGGCGGGACTGGGTCGTAGTCATTTCGATTACCGGGCCGCAGTCGTATTCCACGATGCTCCGTCGTTGCGTACCGGATTGAAGACCATCGCTGAAGGAAACGAAAGTCTCGAGCCGGTGACGGCTAAAAAGGTGGCGTTCCTGTTCACCGGAGAGGGCAGTCAGTGGATCGGCATGGGCCAAGCATTGTATGAAAGCGAGCCGGTGGTGCGGGCGGTACTGAATCGCTGTGATGAAATGCTACGGGAACAACGGGGGTTTTCGCTGTTGGACGCGATGTTCGGACGGTCCGATCCGGGCGGAGATCCGGACCAGGCTTCGTGGGCGCGGCCCGCCGTATATGCACTGGAATGTGCACTTGCGGCGCTGTGGTCAAGCGCGGGGATTCAGCCCAGAGTAGTGTTCGGTCAGGGCGTAGGAGAATTGGCGGCGGCGCAGACCGCAGCGGTTTTGAGCTTGGAGGAAGGGCTTCGATTGGCAACGGCGAGGACTCCGCTGCCGACGACCCGGCCGCAAGACAAGGCAGCGGCGCCCAAGTTGGAAAATCCGGACGAATTCTTGCGGGGAATCACCTTCGCGCCACCGTCGTGCGCCGTAATCAGCGGCGCGATGGGCCGTGTCATGGAGCCCACCGAGGCGGCAGACGGCGAGTACTGGCGCCGGCAGACGAATGAACCGGCATTATTCGGCAATTGCGTCAGAACACTGGAAAGACTTGGTGTCGACGCCATGTTCGAAATCGGCCCCGACGCCAAATTGGGGCCGATGGTCGTCAGGTCCTGGTCGCATCCACCGGGCGGGGGGTCGAATCGTGCACCGGCGGTGCTACAGAGTATGCGGCGCCCGTCCGGGAAGGAATCGGCGAATGAGTGTGACGGCTGCTTTGTGGAGGCAGTTGCAGGAGCGTACGAGGCCGGTCTTACGGTTTCCTTTGCCGGGCTGTTTGCGGGAGAGGTCCGCCGCCGGATTTCTCTGCCAGTCTATCCATTTCAACGACGGCACTACTGGTTCAGAGCGCCGGTGCAGAGCACTTCCACCTCGTGACGTCGACGCATTCTCCGAGGAGCTCGGGACGGCAAGGCGTTTGACGCGAACCCGTCCCCTGGGGACGAGTGTTCCGGAAGCGATTGATTGACTTGAGGAGACCTTCTTGGTAGCTTTTCCGTCGATTTCGGTCTCCTAACGTACGAAAGGATCAATTCTATGGCCTCAGTCGAGGAACGTATCAGACAGCTCGTGGACGAGAATCTCGAAGTGGACGGACGCCCGTTGGGCCGGCCTTTGGATCTCAACACCAACCTCATCGAGGCCGGTGTTTCCTCAATGGATGCCGTTGCGTTCATGCAGGTAGTCTCCAAGGAGTTCAACATCACGATTCCTCCGGAAGAGTGTGCGAAGATTCGTTCCGTGGGGATGTTGGTCGAGTACCTCGATTCGCACACCGGTTGAACATTCCTGGACCCGCAAACAGTCAGCCCGCGGTGTAACGATCGCTGGCGTCTGTGCGGTCCACCGGGTCATTCGTCGCAGGCAGGATCCCCCGCCAACAGGTGACCGGTGGAACAAGCTCAACCGGCGATGTCCCTGTTCGTAAGTCGGTGATTGCGGCGCCCGTTCAGGGAAGCCGGTAAGATCTCCATCCTGCTCGCCGGCCTGACTCCCGACAGAGCATCCGAAGCGGACAACTGAGCTTCGCTCGATTGGGGGTAACGGGTACGTTTGCAACGCTACCGCCACCCTGGCCCCAAACCCTGAGTTTTCCTATTCTTGGCGCAGCAATGACTTA
>JAPOZF010000515.1 GCA_026706165.1 Gemmatimonadota bacterium | reverse complement strand
AGAGCCGCACCTGGTCGAGCAGGATGCCGGTCTGGTCGGGTCCGCCGCCGCGGACGTAGAGCCCGCTGCTGTAATCCGACGACGTCTGGACGCCGGGCAGCAGCTGCAGGCTGCGCAGCAGGTCGGGCTCGCCCATGGCCGGCATCTTCTTCAGGGATGTCATCGGCAGGACGACGACGCTCGTCTGCTGGCTCAACTCGCTCTCCACCCGCTCCCCCTCGGCTTCGACGACGACGGCTTCCATCCTCAGCTCCTCCGGATCCAGCTCGACATCCAGGCGCAGCTCCTGGCCGGCGTCGAGGTGGACGGTGTCCCGGTGGACGGCGTAGCCGATGTAGGAAACCGCGATCACCCAGGTTCCCGGCGGGACTCCGGGCAGGGCGTAGTAGCCTTCGGCGTTGCTGAGGGTGCCCATTTGCCGGTCCCCGACCGCCACCGTGGCGTTGGGGAGGCGCTCGCCGTCGCTGCGGTCGCGGATGAAGCCGCTGAGGGTGGCCGGGCTTTCGGCCACCGGGTCATCGGGAACCGCGGAGGAGGCGCCGTTCAGAGCCGCGGTTGCGGCCGCCGCCATGGTCCAGGTAACCGCCCTTCTCAATCGATCCATTCTCCACCTTACCGCCTGACTGCACCAGTCCCCTGCGGTCATCGCGCCAGCCGGCGCTCGCCGGCGGAGTTTTCCGGACCAGGCAGGAGTTCCCCCCGGATCCCGCCCGGCGATGAACCGGTGGGCAGGTGGGGGCAATGACTGCAGGCAGATCCGCCCTACAGGTCCCCTTCGAGCCGCCACCGGGTCGCCGCCGCGTGGGTGATCCGGTCGGGGCCGGTGATGTAGTACACGGTGACGAGAAAGCCGTCCTCGAGCTGCTCGGTCAGAGGGTAGCCGAGGTCGGCGCCGGCGACGCCGCGCTCCTCGAACTTGCGCAGCTGCTCCTCGCCCCAGCCCAGGGCCGGGGCGCCGCCGTCGCCGCGCAGGACCCGCATCCCCTCGAGGTCCCAGAACCAGCCGTTGGGGCTGACCACGGCCCGGATGCCGGCCGGCTTGAAGCGGTACCCGTAGCTGCACAGGATGCCGCCGTCCCGCAGGCGCAGCAGGTGGCAGGGGTAGCCCCAGACCCGGGTCTCGACCGGCTCGCTCCAGGAGCGGCCCCCGTCGGCCGACCACTGCTGCCACAGGTACCCGGTGGGGCCGGGCCGGTGGCAGCGCGTCATCGCCAGGACGCGGCTGCCGGGCAGCTCGAGCAGGCTGGTCTCCTCGGTGAAGGCGCCGGTGGCGTCCTCGACCATCGGCACCCACTCCCAGGTGCGGCCCTCGTCGGCCGAGCGGGCGACCCACTGCCGCCAGGGACCGTCCACGGTCTCGCCCGGATCGACACCCGGCAGATCGAACCTGCCGCCCACGGGGAACAGCAGGGTCCCGTCGGTCAGGCGCAGGCCGCGAAAGCCGCAGAGATTCCTCATCCCTTCAGGCGCCGGGATCGACTGTCTCTCCCAGGTCCTGCCGCCGTCGCCGGACCTGGAGACGTTGAGGTCGCGGCCGCTGAGGTAGAAGAGGGTGTCGTCCTTTTCGTGGTCCGCCGTGAGACAGCCCTCGGCCTCCCACCGGGACCGCTCGGACACGGGACGCACTCCGGGAGCGTCGGCATGGCCGTCGAGCCCCCCGGCTCCGACGTCGAGCCAGGCGCCGTCCGGCAGTTCGGTGCGGAACTTGCCCGTCGCCCCGGGCCAGAGCGGGGGCAGGGAGGTGTCGCCCGTTTCCTCCCACTCTTCGCCGTCCCGGGACAGGAAGACCCGCACCTGTCCGGTGGAGGAGTGGGAGGGCCACTCCCGCTCCGTTACCGCGGCCGCAAGGGTCCCGTCGGCCAGCTTGCTCAGGTCCGGAAAACAGGAGTACGAACCGGCCTTCCTGTAGATGACGTCGTGGCGTTTCCAGGGCATGGCGCGGACAATATCGAGCGGGGATTATGGATGGGTAAAGCCGCGGCTGACCTTGGGCGGTTTCGGCGTCCGGCTGAAACCGGGGCATTGGCGGGTTCGGGCAGCCCCCGGATGGCCGGGAGCGGTCGTGGGCTGCTCCGTTCGGCGGCGCCGCCCGGGTCGGGTGTCACGTGGGGGACGGCTTCGGCCGGGCTTGGGCCCGTGGTCAGCGCCCTGTCCGGCAACACGGCAGAGCCCCGGGCTCTGCTCTGCTTCGCCCGGTTCCAGATTTACCGCCGGTCCCCGCCTTGCGACCCGGGGCCCCGGCGCCCTGATTAGGGCCGCCCGCGCCCGGGAAGCCCCCGGCCACCAGCTCCAACCGGACAAGACAGGCAAACGACATGCAATCGAGGCTGATCCCCAACACCGACATCGAGGTCTCCGCGGTATGCGTCGGCACCATGCTCTTCGGCACCCCGGTCGGGGAAGCCGAGGCCGCGGCCATCGTCGACGCCGCCCTCGACGGCGGCGCCAACTTCTTCGACACAGCCAACATGTACGAGGGCTACACCCGCTACATCGGGTCGGCGGGCGGCCTCTCGGAGGAGCTCCTCGGGAAAGCCCTCGCCGGCCGCAGGGGGGAAGCGGTGGTCGCGACCAAGGTCGGGATGGCCATCGGGCCGGAGGCAGGGGACCGCGGCCTGAGCGCCCCCCACATGCGGCGGGAGTGCGAGCGCAGCCTGCGCCGCCTGCGGACCGACCGGATCGACGTCTACTACATGCACACCCCGGACGAGGCCACCCCGCTCGAGGAGTCCATCGAGGCGATGGCGGTACTGATCGAGGAGGGGAAGGTCCGCTTCTGGGGGATCTCCAACTTCGACAGCGGACAGACGAAGGACCTGCTGGCCGCCTGCGACGCCGGCGGCTGGCCGCGGCCGGTGCTGCACCAGCCCCAGTACAGCCTCGTCCACCGCGGCATCGAGGCGGACTTGATTCCGCTGTGCCGTGGAGAGGGGATCGGCCTGGTCCCGTACCGGGTGCTGGAGAGCGGCCTGCTGAGCGGCAAGTACGAAGGGGGGATTCCAGGGGGCAGCCGGGCGGAGGACAACCCGGCGTGGATCCCGCAGCTCGAGGACGAGGAGATCATGGCCGAGGTGAGGAAGCTGCGGGAAACTGCCCGGGAGCGGGGGCGGAGCCTCTACGAGCACGTGCTGCAGGAGACCGCAGCGGTTCCCGGGATCACCAGCATCCTGCTCGGGATCAAGCGCCCGGAGCAGATAGAACAGGCTTGCGAGGTGCTGGCTTAGCGGTGCGGCCGCTCACCGCGAGCGCGGGGGAGTGCCTGATACTGGTGAGTGTAATACCGGGCGCTCCCCTGGAGGCCCCCGGCTCTCAGCGCCGGAAGGTGGGGCAGTCGACGAGGGAGGGCGCGTAGTTTTCGGGGACCGGCACCTGGAACCCGTTCAGGGTCAGGGCCACCATGCTGTAGTAGCCGATCAGGCCGGTCAGCTCGACGACGCCGGTCTTGCCCAACTCCTCGTTGGCCGCGGCGAAGGAGCGGTCCTGGACGAAGCGGTTGTAGAGCAGCTCGCTGGTGTAGTCGTACACGGCGCGCTCGTCCTTGCGGTTGAACTCCGGGTACTGGCTGTGGCGGATCGCGTCGATGGTGTTGCGGTTGAGGCCGGCCTCGATGGCCGGGGGCTCGTGCAGGGTCCACTCGACCTGGCAGTCCCAGAAGCGCGCCGTCACCAGGATCCCCAGCTCGCTCAGGCGCGGCCCCAGGCTGGTGCGGTAGCGCACGAATTCACCCAGTTTCTGGGCGCGGTCGGCGAGCTCGGGGCTGTGCAGCCAGGTGCGGAACGGGCCGTCGATGCTGCCCCGGGTATCGACGATGTCGTCGTAGATGCGGGTCTGCTCGGTGTCGAGGTCGGTGCGGTCCAACTGCCTGAATCTGCTCATGTGCGGCGGCTCGGGACGGCCGGGGTCGGCGTCAGGAAAGAGAAAGGGGTGATGAGGTTGAAGGAAAAAGTCGGGTTCATCGGTCTCGGGTCGATGGGGCGGCGCATGGCCGCCAACGTCTGCGGCGGATTTCCCACGTCGGTCTTCGACCTGCGCGAGGATGCGGTGGCCGAGGTCGCCGCAAGGGGTGCCGGGGCGGCTGACAATGTCACCGATATCGCCGCGACCTGCAACCGGATCCTGCTCTCGCTGCCGGACGCCGACGCCGTCGACGAGGTGGTGTTCGGGGAAGGGGGGCTGTTCCCGTCCCTGGAGGAGGGGGACATCGTCGTCGACTGCGGCACCACCCACCCGGAGTACACCCGCGCCACCGCCCGCCGCCTCGCCGGCCGCGGCGCCTTCTTCCTCGACGCCCCGGTCACCGGGATGGAGACCCGCGCCGAGGCGGGAACCCTGACCGTGATGGTGGGCGGCGACGAGGGCGCCTTCGCCGCGGTGCTCCCGGTGCTGGAGCGGATCGGCAGCCTCGTCCTGCACATGGGGGAGTCGGGCAACGGCCAGCTCGCCAAGATGACCAACAACGTGCTCTACAACATCTCCTGCGCCGCGATGGCCGAGA
>JAPOZF010000487.1 GCA_026706165.1 Gemmatimonadota bacterium | reverse complement strand
GGCTGCCCAGGCGAGCAGGGCGATCCAGGCGGCGTCGCGGAAGAACTCCGCCCGTCCCGGCCCCCGCAGCCGCTCGAGGCATCCCGGGTAGAGGGAATCGGCCAGCCCGAGATAGCAGACCACCCCGAGGCCGACGGCGATCAGTCCCAGCACCGCGCCGACGACCTGTATGACGGTGAAGATCGAGGTTGCCATGGCGGTGCTGTACCCGGCGTAGAAGGCCGGCAGGCTGTTGAGGTAGCCGACCAGGAACAGGGCGCCTGCGATCAGGCCGAGCGTCACCGGTTTGCGCCAGCCGAGGGCCTGCGAGCGCATCTGCCGGACCAGCAGCCAGATCAGGTGCAGGACGACGGCGACGACGACAATGATCTGCAGCGCCGAGATCGCCGCTTTCAGGGTGGTGCTCTCCTCGCGGTCTCGCAGCCACTCCTCCGGCAGCTTGACGAAGCGGCGGAAGCGGCTCGCCTCGTCGCCGATCACGTCGACCTCGATCCGGTAGAAGGACTCGTCGAGGTTGCGCGGGTCCCCGTCCATCGCCTCCCAGACGAAGTTGTGGTCGCGCCTCGCCTTCATCTTTTCCGAGGAGGATTCCACCAGCTCGAACCGGCCCGGATCGACTCCGAACTCCCGCACGTGGGCCTCGGCGAGGGCCCGCGCCTCTTCTTCCGGGAGGTCGGCGCCGGGAGCCTCCTCCTCCACCAGGTGGGTGTAGGAATCGACCGAACCGTCGCCGCAGTCGACGTACACGTGGAACTCCTCCTTTTCGAGGGGCCGGAAGAACCGCACCCGCCAGCGGTTCAGGGGCAGGTGCAGGCTGTAGAGGCTGTCTATGGCCGTGAAGCCGGCCCGCTCCATGCGGTACTTGGCGACGTTGCGACTCGCCGCGGAGGAACCGGTCACCACCACCCGGTACCCCTCGAGATCGATCCCGCGGTCTCCGAGGTAGCTTCTCGCGGCCTCCTCCGCCTCCGGCGCGGTGACGGTGAAGGCAGTCCCCTTCAACGGCTTGTCGTAGTCGATGAAGAATATTCCGGCGGCTGCGGCGACGACCGCGGTCGAGACCAGAAGCCGGCGCCACGAGAGGGGGGTGTAGGCTGACGCTGGCTCCGGGGCGGACAGCGGTTCGGCTTCGGGGGCCGGGGCCGCCTCCCCGGGCCGGGCTTCCCGGGCCCCGTCGGGAGGGGGGCTTTCCGAGCGGTTGAGCAGCGGCTCGGGATCGACGAAGAACCGGTGCCGCACGTACAGGACCAGGGCCGCGGCGAACGGCAGCAGCATGATGCCGACCGACAGCCCGGCGGAGACGACGAAGTAGCTGTTGCTCGACCGCAGCAGAATCATGGCGGTGTAGAAGGCGTCGATGGTGTAGTGCCAGACCAGGGCCGGCAGCAGCCCCCAGCGGATCATCACGTAGCCGACGGCGATCCCGGCGAGGCCGACCTCGATGCCGCGGATGTAGAACGGCTGCTGCGGGTACCCGGCGTGGGCGAATCCCCAGACCAGGGCGGAGATCACCACGGCGAGCCAGCGCTTCTTCAGGAACCGCTGCAGGAAGGGGATCGAGAAGGCGCGCGAGGTGAACTCCTCGGAGACCGCCGGCATGAACCCGATCAGCAGGACGACGACCCACGGGATGTAGGTGTTGACCATCTGGTCGTAGGGGATCTGCGCCGGGCTCCAGGCCCCGAGGTCGTCGGCGACGACGTAGAAGACGGTCTGGTAGGCGACGAACAGGGCGGTCATGGTCAGACCGATGATGGTGCCGGTCAGGAAGCGCTTGGTGCGGATTCCCGCGGGCAGGAACTGCTGGTTGAGACTGACCTGGTCGCCGTAGGAGCGGCGGTAGATGGGCTCGGCCCCGGCGGTGAGAAAGCCCATGCGGGCCGCCTCTCCGAGGGCGGCCAGCAGCGCCCGGACCAGGGGCCCCGTGAGGAAGCCGCCGGAGGTCCCGGTGGTGTCGAAGTTGTATTCGGTGAGCGGCAGGGTGTTGAGCTGGGCGAGGAAGGTCAGGGCGAAGGCGATGGCGGTGAAGACCGTCACCGTCTTCCAGCGCACGTCCCGGGCGCGGATGCTCTGGGTCAGGATGACGAGCATGGCGATCCAGGTGAGAATCATGAGAACGGCGGCGACCAGGCCGGTCGCTTCGTTGTAGGAGCGCAGCTCCTCGTACTCCCGCTGCCAGGCTTCGGGAACCTTGAGGTACTCGCTGTACCGGCCGACCCGGTCTCCCTGGATGCCGACCGTCAGGCGGTAGGTCGCCTCGGAGACCTCGAAGTCGGACAGCTTCCAGGTGAAGGTGTGGTCGCTGCGGTTGGGGCGCTCGGTGATCTCGGCCTCGACGAAGGTCAGCCCCGCCAGGTCGCGGCCCATCGTATCGGAGAGGAAGCGCTCGGCCAGGGAGCGGGCTTCGGCCTGGTCGAGGCTGGCCCCCTCGGCCTCCTCCTCGATCAGGTGGGAGAAGCCGGCCAGCTCCCCGGCGGTCGTGTACTGCACGCGGAACTCTTCCTTCTCCAGCTCCCGGACCCAGCGGTTGCTCCAGCGCCACAGGCGCACCGGGTTTCCGATCAGGGCGGTGGCCCCCTCGAGCCCCAGCTCGCGCTCGAGGAAGGTCTTGGCGGTGCCGTCGTAGAGGAAGATGGCGCTGTGGCGGTACCCCTCGAGGTCGAGGCCGCGGCTGTCGAGAAAGGTCTGCGCCCGTTCACCCGCCTCCTCGCGGGTGATGCGGAAGTCGATGGTCGCTTCCGGGAAGGCGTCGTAGAAGAAGTGGCTCGCCGTCACCAGGCTGACCGCGGCGACGACGAAACAGACGGCGAACAGCCGGTAATCGCGGGCGTTGAGTGTTTTTTCCATTCGGTTTTTTTCGGGTTTGTCTTGGGCGGGAAGTGGTCGAAAAAAGCGGTTTCAGACTACCCGCACAAATCGCGGTCGATGCCGGGAACCCGCCCTCCGCCCCCCCGGTGCCCCGTCGGAACCGCCCGCAATCGAAGGTTTTCCTCGAGGGGCCTTCGGCAGATCCCGCTGCTCCGTTTCCTCGTTTTCCGTAGCTTACCCGCCGATTTCCGACCCAGCTGATAGAAGGGACAATCGCGTGGATTTCTACATCGGCACCAGCGGCTACAACTACAAGGAGTGGAAGGGGCCGTTCTACCCGGAGAAGTACCCGGACAAGGAGATGCTGGACTTCTACGGGCAGCGGTTCAACAGCGTCGAGATCAACAACAGCTTCTACCGGGTGCCGAAGCCGGACGTGGTCGTCTCCTGGGCGGAGCGGGTGCCGGGGAACTTCCGCTTCTCGATGAAGGCGACGCGCCGGATCACCCACCTGAAACGCCTCAAGGGGGTCGATGAGGAGACCGGGTACTTCATCGACATCGCCTCCAATCTCGGGCCGGCGCTCGGGGCTCTCCTGTTCCAGCTGCCCCCGACCCTCAGGAAGGACATCGACCGTCTGAAGGCGTTCCTCGAGGTCCTGCCGGACGGGGCCCCGGCGGCCATGGAGTTCCGCCACGAGAGCTGGTTCGACGACGAGGTCAAGGCCTGTCTGCAGGCGAAGAACGTCGCCCTGTGCTTCGCCCACGAAGACGAGGACACCGCCGGGGAAACGGAGCGCAAGTTCGCCGCCACCGCCTCCTGGGGGTACCTGCGCCTGCGCGGCAGCGGCTACGGCGACGACGAGCTGCGCTCCTGGGCGGACAGGGTGAGGGAGCAGTCCTGGGACCGCGCCTTCGTCTTCTTCAAGCACGAGAGCGAAGGCCTGGGGCCGAAGCTGGCCGGGCGCTTCGCAGAGGCGGCGCAGGCCGGCAGCTCCGGCCCCGCGGCAGGGCCGTAGCGTTGGCTTCCGATCTCTGCCACGAGAGCGAAGGCACCGGGCCGATGCCAGCAAGGCTGTTCGCCGAGGTGGCCCCGGTGGTCGGTGGTTCCGGCCGTTCGGCACGGGTGTAGCCAGTGGTTTCCGATCTCTGTTTCTCGACGGTTGCGGAACTGCGCGAGCTGTACGCTTCCCGCCGTCTCTCCCCGGTGGAGGCGGTCCAGGCGATCCTCGACCATGTCGAGACCGCCGACCCCGGCATCAACGCCTTCGTGACCGTCACCCCGGAGCTCGCCCTGCGCCAGGCCCGCGCCGCGGAGACCGCGTACGCCAGGGGCCATGCCGGGCCCCTGGCCGGCATCCCCTTCACCCTCAAGGATCTCACCCCGACCCGGGGGATACGGACGACGCGGGGCTCGGAGCTGTACCGGGACTGGGTCCCCGACTACGACGCGCCGGTTGCCGAGAGACTGTACGCGGCCGGGGGGGTTCTGCTGGGCAAGACCAACACCCCGGAGATGGGGTGGAAGGGGGACACGGACAACCGTGTCGCCGGCCCGACCCACAACCCCTGGCGCCGGGGCCGCACCGCGGGCGGTTCGAGCGGGGGCGCCGCGGCCGCGGCCGCCGCCGGCTTCGGACCGCTAGCCCAGGGGTCGGACGGGTCCGGGACGAAAAGCATTCCGGCCTGCATGTGCGGGGTATACGC
>JAPOZF010000082.1 GCA_026706165.1 Gemmatimonadota bacterium | reverse complement strand
CCTTCCGCTGCCCGGCCGGCGGCGGCACGGGTACAGTCCCGTTGTCGGGTTCTTCTACCCCCGCTGAATCAGCCCCCCCCGGGCCGCTCCCCGCGCCATTTGACGCAATACATTGCGTCATGGAGTTTCCTGTCGATGGACGGAATCAGGAACAGGAGAGAAAGCCGGGGCATGTCGCAGCGCCGGCTCGCCATGCAGGCTGGCGTGAGCTTCCGGTCCCTGCAGATGATCGAAGCAGGCCAGACCGACCCGCGGCTGTCGAGCCTGGTCAAGATCGCCTCTGCCCTCGGAACCCCGGCCCCGGTCGTCCGGGCCGGACTGGACCGGCTGATATCGGAGGATCCCGACTCCGTCATCGGGATCTCCCGGAGGATCTCCGCGGACGGGGACGCAAGCTGGAAACTCTGGCTGTTCGAGTTCGTCGATGCCTTCCGCCGGTCCCCTTCCGAGGAGCTTGTGGCTCATCCCCCGGCCGCAGAAACCAGCGGCCGGATCCGCTGCCTGCTGGCCTCGACGGTCGAAGCGCTGTGCGCGGAACGCCGCCTCCCTGCGCCGTGGTGGTGCAATGGCGCCGGTATCCTGCCGGCCCCCTGGTTCGTGGCCGGTGTCGAGAACCTCAAGGCGCTGGCCCTCGTGGAATCTCCGGCCCGCTTCCGCAGGCGAAACATCTTCGTGCTCGCGAACTTTCTCGCGAGGGCGTGAGGGTGCTCACCGTCGAGCGCATCGGGGAGCTCTTCGCCGCCCTCGACGAGGAGCTGGGCAGAAGGGACGTCATCGGAGAGGTGGGGATCTGCGGCGGAGCGGTGATGTGCCTGGTCTTTCAGGCCCGGCGCGCCACGAAGGACGTCAATGCCATCTTCGAGCCCGCCGACGAGATCAGGGCCGCGGCCAGAGTTGTCGCCGCGCGCCAGGGAGTCCCGGAGGACTGGTTGAACGACGCGGCAAGAGCCTTCTTCCATGCCGACCCCCCGCGGGAAGACCTGTTGGACCTGCCGAACCTGCGCGTGTGGGCTCCGACCGCCGGATACCTGCTGGCGATGAAATGCATCGCCGCCCGCTTCGACGGCCGCGACCTGGATGACGTGAGATTTCTGATCGAGTATTTGCACCTGCGGAAACCGGACGACGTTTTCCGTATCGTCGAGAAGTACTATCCAAATCGGATGATCCCCCCCGGAGCGCAGTTCCTCGTCGAGGAACTGCTTCCCCAACAGAAGGATTCGTGAGCTGCTTTCACACGGCGTCGGGCTTGTCCGGGCGTGGTGAAACTTCCCCCGGACCGCCAGTCCTGGTCGCACGTCCGGGGTGATGCGGGCATGAAGCCGAAATCCCCGCAGCGCACCATCTGACAGGAGGACGACATCAACGACTGCGACGCCATAATCCTCGGCGGCGGGCACAACGGCCTGGTCGCCGCCGGCTACCTCGCCGGGGCCGGCCTCGACGTCCTGCTTCTCGAGCGGCGCCACCTGCTCGGCGGCGCCTGCGTCACCGAAGAGCTTTTCCCGGGATACCGGTTCTCCGCCTGCTCCTACATCTGCTACCTGCTGCAGGACCGGGTGATCGACGACCTCGACCTCCGCGCCCACGGCTTCGACGTCTACCCCGCGGACCCCTCCCGCTTCTCTCCATTCCCCGACGGCAGCCGCGTGCTGATCTGGGAGGACCTCGAGCGCACCCGGGAGGAGATCGCCCGCGTCTCCCGGCGCGACGCCGAGCGCTTCCCGGACTGGCTCGCCTTCTGGCGCCGGGCCGCATCGATCATCCACCCCTACTACCTCGGGGAGCCGCCGACCCTCGACGCCATCCGCGCCGGGTTGCCGGGCGAGGACCGCTCCTTCTTCGAGCGCCTGCTGACGGTCAGCATGGGGGAGCTGCTGTGCGAGTTCTTCGAGTCGGAGCAGATGCGCGGGACCTACAGCCAGGCCCAGGACGTCGGCGATCTCGACGCCCCCGGCGGCGCCTGGTGCTACGCCCACATCCGGACCTCGGCCCTCAACCGGCCGGAGAACGTCGGCCTCGTGCACGGCGGCATGGGGGGCATCACCCGGGCGATGGCGGGCTCGGCCCGCAGCCGGGGGGCGACCCTGAAGACCGGGTCCGAGGTCGACCGCATCCTGGTCGCGGGCGGCCGCGCCCGCGGGGTGGTGCTGCGGGACGGCAGCGAGTACCGCAGCCGCGTCGTCCTGTCGAACGCCGACCCGAAGCGCACCTTTCTCGGGCTCGTGCCCGAGGGCGGGATCGACGCCGCTTTCCTCGGCCGCGTCAGAGGCCTGAAGACCCGCGCCGCCTACCTCAAGTTCCACGCCGCGCTCAGCGGCCTGCCCGACTTTTCCGCGCACCTCGGCGACGGCTTCGACCCCCGCTGCCTCGCCGAAATCAAGATCTGTCCTTCGATGGACTACTACCGGAGCAGCTGGAACGACGCCTGCCTGGGGCAGCCGTCCCGGAGCCCGGTGATGGAGGTGCAGATACCGTCGGTCTACGACGGGACCATGGCGCCGCCCGGGCACCACGTGATGTCGGTGTGGGTCAGCTACGCCCCGGTGAGGTTGGCCGAGGGCACGTGGGACGAGCGGCGGCAGGAGGTCGGCGGGCAGCTGATCGACGCCCTGTGCCAATACATCCCCAACCTGCGCGACATCCTCGTCGACTGGTCGCTGTTCACGCCGGTCGATCTCGAGCGCCGCGTCGGCCTGACCGACGGCAACATCCGCCACCTCGACATCGTGCCCGGGCAGTTCTTCTCCGAGCGGCCGCTGGCCGGGTGGGCCGACTACCGCACCCCGCTTCCGGGGCTCTACCTGTGCGGGGCCGGGACCCATCCGGGAGGGGAGGTCACCGGAGCCCCGGGGCACAACGCGGCAGCGGCGGTTCTGCGGGATCTGGAGGACTGAGCTGCTGCCTCCGGAGAGGGCACCCTACCTCGCCTCCCCCTCGCGGATCCTGACCGTGCCGTCGACTTCCGGATTGTCGATCCGGGTCGCCTGACCCGACGGCCAGCGCACCTCGACCCGGGAGACCTCCTCCACGGCACCCAGTCCGAACTCCAGCGGCAGGCTGTTGGTGGTGCCGAAGCCCCCGCCGCTGGCCACCTCTTCAATCAGCTTCCGCCCCCCGGCATGCACCGTCACCTGGGCCCCGACGGCGCTGCGGTTCGATTGCCTCCCTTCCAGCTCGACCGCGAGCCAGTGCGCTCCCCGCCCGTCGTTGCGGTAGAGGCTGTTCGGCCACAGGTCCCCCGGGTAATGCCCGCCGATGGCGGCGTAGAGGTCGAGGTCGCCGTCGCCGTCGAAATCGGCGAAGGTCGCTCCGTGCCCCTTGCCGAGGTTGCCGACCCCGGCCGATTCGGTGACGTCGGCAAAGCGGTCCCCGCGGTTGTGGTAGAGGATGTTGGGCTCGAACCGCGGCATGACCGGGCCCCCGTTCGCCAGGTACAGGTCGACGAGGCCGTCGTAGTCGACGTCGCCGATGCCGGCCCCCATCGTGCCGAAGTTCCGGGAGATCCCGGCGTCGGGGGCGACGTCGGCGAACCGGTCCCCGCCGAGGTTCCGGTAGAGGTGGGCGCGGTTGCGCCCCACCGCGCGCCCGGCGACCTGCGACTCGACGAACTGCTCGTAGTAGCACATCGAGGAGACGAACAGATCGATGGCGCCGTCGCGGTCGAAGTCGGCGAAGAAGGCGACGTACCCGCCCTCCACCGGCCCGGCCACCCCGGCGGTGTCGGTGACGTCGGTGAAACCGGATCCCGAATCGTTGCGGTACAGGGTGTTCGGCCCGGCGACGTCGGCGACGTAGAGGTCGATGTCCCCGTCGCGGTCGTAGTCCCCGAACGCAACGCCGAGCGACTTGCCCGGGTGCGCTACTCCGAAGCGGTCCGCCCCGTCCTCGAAGCGGTCGCCGCGGTTGAGGAAGAGCTTGTTCGGGGTGCCCCCGCCGGTGATCCCCTCGGCGACGTAGAGATCGACGCGGCCGTCGTTGTCGACGTCCGCCCAGGCCGCCGTGAAGCTGTCGTCCGGGTCGTCGACTCCGGCTTCCTCGCTGATCTCGACGAAACGGAGATCCCCGAGGTTGCGGTAGAGGGAGTTGGGGGCCTTCCCCTCCCAGGCGTCGCGGGTAGCGTAGAGATCGAGGTCGCCGTCGTTGTCGTAGTCGACCGCGGTGGCGCTCCAGCCGCCGCGCGGGTCGCCCAGGCCCGCGGCGGCGGTGACGTCGGTGAACCTTTCCCCCGATTCGTTGCGGTAGAGGGAGTGGGGAACCTGGATGCCGGTGCTGAACAGGTCGAGATCGCCGTCGCCGTCGAAATCTCCCCAGGCGGTGCCGCGGCCGCGGTCGCGCTTGGCCACCCCGAGCGCCGCGGCGACGTCGCGGAACCCGACCGGGCTCTCCTCGCCGAGATCGGCAACCTGAAGCCGGTACCCGTCCAGGAGGTCGCCCGGGTAATCCCCGTGCAGGGCGAGCCAGGCGAGGCGCAGGTTCCACTTCATGCGCTGCGGTCTGGGCGCCCCCTTCGGGG
>JAPOZF010000218.1 GCA_026706165.1 Gemmatimonadota bacterium | reverse complement strand
GAGGAGCCGGCCGTCGCCCTGCTGCCGGACGGACGCCTGTGGATGAACATGCGCACCGTCACCGGGCGCATCTGGTACAGCGTCTCGGAGGACGACGGGCACTCCTGGAGGGAACCGGAGGTGCTGCGCTACCGCGACGGCGGCGCCGAGGTCCTGCACCCGAAGTCGCCCGACCCGCTGTACCGCCTCGGGGACGGCCGCTACCTGCTTTTCTACCACAACCGCGACGGCTTCGATCAGAACGACACCGGTCCCTGGGACATGGAGGCGCGGCGGCCGCTGTGGCTGGCGGTGGGGGAGTTCCGACCCGGCGCCCGCCAGCCGCTCTGGTTCAGCGAGCCCAGGCTGCTGATGGACACGCAGCGGGTGAAGGCCGGGGTCACGGCCCTGACGTGGCTCGCCATGTACGCCAGCCTGACCGAGCGGGAGGGCAGGCGGATCTTCTGGTACGCCGACCGCAAGCAGTTCGTGCTGGGAAAGGAGATCCCCGACGGGCTGCTCGCCGGCATGAGCGTGCCGGAGTCCTGAGGAATGGCCGTTCCGCAAGCGCCCCGCACCCGCGTCGTCGAGACCCTGGACCGGCAGGGGATTCCCTACCGCCTGCTGCCCCACGGCAGGGAGGTGTTCACCGTGGAGGAAGCGGCCGGGCAGCGCGACGTGCTGATGGAGGAGATGGTCAAGTCGATCCTGCTGCGCGACAGGAGGCGGCGCTACGTAATGGCCTGCGTGCGCGGCGACATGCGCGTCGACCCGAAGGCGGTGCGCGCCGTCCTTGCGGACGGATTCGGCCGCCTGCAGTTCGCCTCGGCCGCGGAGATCAGGGAGATTACCGGCAGCGTGCAGGGAGCGGTGGCCCCGGTCGGCCTTCCCGAGGAAGTCCCGGTGGTCTTCGACGAGGTCATCGCCCGCTGCGAGCGCGTCAACCTCAGCAGCGGAGACCCGGCGATGGGCCTGGAGATGAAGGGGAGCGACCTGCTCGCGGTCAGCCGCGCGACCATCGCCGCCATCGCCGAGCCGCCGGAGGGATGAAGGCGGGCCCGGCCACCGCTGCAGCAACTACTCACCAGAACACCCGGGCGCGACCGCGCCGGGAATTGCAGGAGAAGGAAGGATGACCAACGGATCGAAGCCCCTGCTTTTCGAGCAGAGCAAGGTGGCGTACGTCGACGTCGACGCCGTCGACCTGCCGCGCACCAACACCGGCGGAGAGCCGGTCGTCGACCTGACCCCTGAGCAGAGGTACCTGTTCGACACCCGGGGCTGGCTGCTGGTGCCCGGCCTGCTGGGCCGGGAGGATGTCGAGGAGATGCGGGAGTTCTGCTACCGGCTGCACCGCGAGCCGGAATCGCTGCCGGAGCATCAGCGCTCCGCGGTGGCCGGCCCCCTCGAGCCCCTGACCGACCACCCGTTCATCGTCGGGTTCATGAACGAGTTCCTCTCCCATCCCGACCTGTCGAGCCAGGACTGCTACGGCTTCCGCATGGAGTCGACCTCCCTGTGCGTGCGCCGCCGGGGCGAGGGCGCCCCCATGCCGCACAACGGCAACGGCCTCTGGCGCATGCCGGGGGATTCCCACAACTACCACTGCGTCCCGGGCAAGGCGAACAGCGGCCTGACCTGCGTCGTCTGGGAACTGAACGAGGTCGAGAAGGGGGGCGGCGGCACCCTGCTGCTGTCCGGCAGCCACAAGGCGGCCTTCCTCGCTCCCGAAAGCCTGCGGGATCCGGACTGCCCCATGTGGACGACCTATGCCTGCCCCGCCGGATCTCTGCTGATCTTCGCCGAGAGCACGACCCACTCGACCTCACCCTGGCGCAGCGCCGAACGGGACCGCGTCGCCGTCTTCAGCCGCTACAACCACGTCAACAGCAAGTGGCACAAGTGGCAGCCCCATCCGCAGTACCTCGAGAGCCTGCCCCCCAAGAGGCGCACCCTGTTCCGGCCGATCCACGTCGAGGCCAACCTGGTGGAACCCTGATGCCGGAGAGCAAACCGGGTGCAGGGCCCCGCGAGTCAACCCTGCGCCGCGAGTTTTCCAAGACCGCGCCCGGGCCTGGAGAGAGCCCGAACTGCGGGGGACCCCCCGGCGCCCACCCGCCCGGTCCGGGCGGCGGTGACCGCAGATCGGCTTGGCGAGCCTTGGGGAAAGCCTGAAGCCCAGAGGCCCGCACCGGTGCCCCTTGCGGCGGCCGTGGTTCGAGGCGGCGAAAAACCCGGCAAGCCGGGAGCGGCCAAAGGGAACCTCCTCCGGGATTCGAGTGAAAACGCGGGAAGTGACAGGGGCTACTGCGCGGCATACTATTGTGCGCCGGAAGGCCGCCTTTGATCGGCGGCCGCGCGGAGACCGATCCATGGAACTGACCAGAGATCAGGTGCAGCAGTTCGAAGCCTTCGGGTTTCTGCGGCTGAAGCAGCCTTTCACCGGCCCCGAGACTGCCGGAATCGCCGCGGCGGCCAACGAGGTCTGGGCCGTCGAACTCGGCCGCCCGCCCGGGGAAACCGACTGCATGTCGCTGCCGCGGATCGTCGAGCGCCACCCGCGCCTGACCGAGCTGCTCGTCCTCGACGACCGCCTGTACCAACCGCTGCGGCAGCTGCTCGGCAACGACATGATCTGGTCGGGGTCGGAGGGGAACCGGGGATTCGAGGAAGGCAGGACCTCCCACCACTGGCACGCCGACCGCCCCGGAAAACGGGAGCTGGGGTACCTGCGGATCAAGGTGATGATCTACCTCGACCCGATGCGGCGGGAGCATGGGGCCTTCCGCGTGATACCCGGCTCCCACCTTCCCGGGTTCCACGAGCTGCTGCAGCCGATGCAGGAGGCCCACGTCGAGGGCTCCCCCGTTTTCTTCGGTCTCGACGGCGCCGACATCCTCTGCCACGCCGTCGAGACCGACCCGGGGGACGCGGTCCTGTTCTCCCAGAACCTGTTCCACGCCGTGTACGGCAAGACCGGGGCGCGGCGCTACATCGCCCTCAAGTTCGCCTCCCGCCCAAGGGGCGACGCCGACCTCGCGTCGCTCGACGAGTGGTCGCCGTACGCCTTCGAGCCGCACGAGGCGTTTGTTGGCAGCGGCGATCCGCGCCTGCGGGAGATGGTGCGCGGCCTCGCCGACCTCGGGCCAAGAGCGGCCTCCCTGCCGTACCCATAGGAGCACCGATGAACGCCGCGGACCTGTACGAATTCGACCGGCAGGGGTACCTCGTCATCGAGGGGATGCTGTCCCCCGGTGAAGCCGCCTCCCTGGCGGCCGCGGTCGACCGCCTCGAGGAGCATGCCGTCGCCCGCGTCGACAGGCCGCCGCGCAAGAAGAGCCCCTGGGGGGCGGAGTACCACCG
Source organism: Gemmatimonadota bacterium (assembly GCA_026706165.1). The sequence continues at coordinate 1,184 of JAPOZF010000218.1, read as the reverse complement.
CAATCCCGAGATGGGGTACCACGTGCAGGGGTCCAACGCCGAGGGCAGGACCATCATCATCGAGGATTACTGGAACGCCGACCCCGCCTTCGACCTGCTGCTCGGCCACGAGCCGACCATGAAGTACGTGCACGCGGCGGTCCAGGGGCGGCCGACGATCAACAACTCCGAGATCCGCATCCGCTACACCGGCAACCAGAGCCGCAACCACGGCAGCGGCGCGCGCGAAGCGAACGGCAAGTACCGCTACAACTTCAACAGCCACGGCATCGACTGCATGATGGTGCGCATGGTCTACTTCGTCCACGACGTAAGCAACGAGCAGGGGGCCTTCTGCGTCGTGCCCGGCACCCACAAGGCGAACTTCCCGTGTCCGTACGACCCCGACCCCGACGTCGAGCCGGGTGTGGTCGGCCTCGAAGTCAAGGCCGGCGACGCGATCTTCTTCACCGAGAGCCTGAGGCACGGGGGGCTGACCAACCGCTCCCCCCAGGTGCGCAAGACCCTGCACGTCGGGTACGGCCCGCACTTCATGATGTCGCAGAACATCGCCACCATGGACGAGCTGCCGTACATCACCGGGGGGACGAGGGCCCGCCTCAGCGAAGATCAGTACAACCTCTTCCGGCCGTATCCCGAAAACGGCCGATAACCAGGGAGAAGCGCATGAACGGCAATGGAGTTCCGCCGAAAGAGGCGGGGGAAACGAGGGTGGTCTACCTCGGCGGCGATCAGCTGCACAACGGCATTGGCCAGCGCCAGTCGATTCAACAGGTGTTCGACGGGACCGGGTGGCGGCTGCTGTTCACCCAGGACGCCCGCCACGTCACGCCCGAGGTCCTCGCCGGAACCGATCTGCTGATGATCACGCGCTGGGGCGGCCCCGTCGAGGGGTGGTGCCCCGACCCCTTCCACGAGGGGAAGATGGAAAACGACGGGTACATGAGCGCCGAGCTCGAGGAGGCGATCGTCGACAACGTCGTCGACCGCGGCATGGGGTTCATGGCCCTCCACTGCACCTGCTGGTCGCCGGACCAGGTCAAGTTCAGCGAGATGATGGGGATCGAGGGGATCATGCACGGGCCGGTGCAGGACGTCTCGATGTACAACTTCAACCCCGATCACCCGGTCAGCGCCGGGATCGAGGATTTCGTCATGCCTGAGGACGAGAACTTCGGGGTCAT
>JAPOZF010000209.1 GCA_026706165.1 Gemmatimonadota bacterium | reverse complement strand
GCACGAGCTGGTCAAGGAGATCGTCAACAACAGCGTCGACGAGGCGATGGCAGGTCGCTGTTCCCGCATCGAAGTCACGTTGCGGACGGACGGCAGCGTCGTGATCCAGGACAACGGGCACGGGATACCAGTCGGCATGCATCCAGTCGAAAACAAGCCCGGCGTCGAAGTGGTCATGACGATGCTGCACGCGGGGGGGAAGTTCGACAAGAAAGCCTACCAGGTGTCGGGTGGACTTCACGGCGTCGGCGCTTCCGTGGTCAATGCCCTTTCGGAGTGGATGGTGGTCGAGGTGTGGCAAGGGGGGGAGATCCATCGTCAGCGCTACGAAAGAGGGGTCCCGACAACCGAGCTGGAGACGTGCGGGGCGACCGAGCAAACCGGTACGATCACGCACTTCAAACCGGACCCGCAGATTTTCGAAACAGTCGTGTTCGATTTCGAAACCATCTCCCACCGACTGCGCGAGCTGGCCTTTCTCAACAAGGGTCTGGAAATCTGCGTTAACGAGGAGTCGAGCGACGCGAGCGAGGTCTATCTGTTCGAGGGAGGAGTCGTCGAGTTCGTTACTTTCCTGAACGAGGGCCGCAGTACCCTGCATCCCCAGCCGATCTATCTGGAAGGGAAACGCGCGGACGTGGGGGTAGAGGTCGCGATGCAGTACAACGACAGCTACCAGGAGACCGTCTTCACCTACGCCAACAACATCAAGACGACGGAGGGAGGTACCCACCTGGTCGGTTTTCGCGCCGCCCTGACCACCACGATCAACGCTTACGCCACTCGCAACGACCTGCTCAAGAACGTCAAGTTCGCCATCGCCGGGGAGGACACCCGCGAAGGCCTCACCGCGGTCGTGAGCGTAAACGTTCCCGAACCGCAGTTCGAAGGGCAGACCAAGTCGAAGCTCGGCAACAGCGACGTCAAGGGCCTCGTGCAATCGCTGACCAGCGAAGCCCTCACCACATACCTGGAAGAAAACCCGGACGTTGCCAAGCGGATAATTTCCAAAATCGTCGAGGCCGGCCGGGCCAGGGAAGCAGCGCGCAAGGCGCGTGAGCTCACCCGCCGCAAGGGAATTCTCGACGGCGGTTCCCTTCCGGGAAAGCTGGCCGACTGTTCCAACCGCAACCCTGACGAGACCGAGATCTTCCTGGTCGAGGGGGATTCGGCCGGCGGTTCGGCCGCCATGGCGCGCGACCAGAATTTCCAGGCGGTGCTGCCGATGTTCGGAAAGCCGCTGAACGTCGAGAAATCGCGCATAGATCGCGTGCTCGGCAACGACAAGCTGCTGCCCCTGATCGCGGCGCTGGGAATCGGTATCGGCGAAGACTACGATTTCACCAGACTGCGCTACGGAAAGGTCATCATCATGGCGGACGCCGACGTCGATGGCAGCCACATCCGGGTCCTGCTGATGACCTTCCTTTTCCGCTACATGAGGGACTTGATCGAAGACAACAAACTCTACCTGGCGCAGCCGCCGCTGTTTCTGGTCAGGCGTGGGAAGCAGGAGCTGTACGCATTCGACGAAGAAGAGCGTGAGCAGCACGTCAAAACGATCAGGGGGGACGGAGACGGCAGGGGCATCATGATCCAGCGCTACAAGGGATTGGGAGAGATGAACCCGGAGCAGCTCTGGGTCACCACCATGAACCCCGAGTCCCGCACGTTGCTGCAGGTTACCCTCGACGACGCCGTGGAAGCCGAGCACATGTTCACCCTGCTGATGGGGGAGCAGGTCGAGCCGAGACGGCAGTTCATCGAGGAGCACGCCCTCGACGTGAAGAACCTCGACATCTGACAATCAGACCCGCTAAAGGCAAGAAACCGCCAAAATGCTGGAGCATCCAGAGTCGCGAATAATTCCGGTAAAGGTGGAGGACGAGATAAAGACCTCCTACCTCGACTACTCCATGAGCGTCAACATGGCGCGGGCGTTGCCGGACGTGCGCGACGGCCTGAAGCCCTCGCAACGCCGCATCCTGGTGGCCATGAACGACCTCAACCTCCTGCCGGGACGCGGGTTCCGGAAGTGCGCCAAGATCTCCGGCGACACCTCCGGGAACTACCATCCCCACGGAGACGAGGGAGTGTATGCCACCCTGGTGCACATGGCGCAGGACTTCCGGCTGCGCTACCCCCTCGTCGACGGCCAGGGCAACTTCGGCTCCATCGACGGCTACCCCCCGGCGGCAATGCGCTACACTGAGGCACGCCTGACCCCGGCGGCGGTCGAAATGCTTGCCGACATCGACCGGAACACCGTCGACTTTGTCGACAACTACGACGAAACCCGACAGGAACCGGCGGTGCTGCCGGCCAAGTTCCCGAACCTTTTGTGCAATGGATCGGTTGGCATCGGGGTCGGCATGGCGACGAGGATGCCACCCCACAACGTCCGGGAGGTCGCCGACGCGCTGACGGCTCTGATCGACAACCCCGGGATCGGGTTGCCCGAATTGATGGAGAAGATCAAGGCACCCGATTTCCCCACCGGGGGAGTCATCCAGGGGATGCACGGGGTGCAGATGGCGTACCGCAGCGGTCGCGGCTCGATCCAGCTGCGGGCCCGCACCCATATCGAGACGCGGAGGGACGGGCGCGAGAACATCATCGTCACCGAGATTCCGTTCCTGATCGACAAGTCGACGCTGCTCGAGAAGATGGCCGACCTCGTGCGCAACAAAACCGTCGAGGACATCTCCGCCATTCGCGACGAATCCGGGCGCGGCGGCATGCGCATCGTAGTCGAGCTGAAACGGTCGACTCAGTCCGAAGTCGTTCTCAACCAGCTTTTCTCGCACAGCATGCTGCAGACGACCTTCGGGGTGATGATGCTGGCAGTCGTCAACGGCCGCCCGGAGATCCTCAATCTCAAGCAGATGCTGGAGCACTACGTCGAGCACCGGCACGACGTGGTTCTGCGCCGCACCCGCTTCGACCTGGCCAAGGCCGAGGCAAGGGCCCACATCCTCGAAGGCCTGCGCATCGCCCTGGACAACATAGACGCCGTAATCGAGCTGATCAGGGACTCCGCCAATCCGGACGAGGCCCGGCAGCGGCTGACGGCGCGTTTCGAATTGAGCGAGATCCAGGCACAGGCGATTCTGACGATGCCGCTGCAGCGGCTGACGGGCCTCGAGCGGGACAAGATCGAGGAGGAATACCAGAACCTGCAGGAGACGATCCGCCAGCTGAAGCACATTCTCGAGAACCGCGGCGCGCAGATGCAGATCCTCAAGGACGAGCTGGCCGACCTTCGCGAGCGCTTCGGGGACGAGCGCCGCACCGAAATTGTCTACTCCGCCGAGGAGTTCGACATCGAGGACCTGATCGCCGAAGAGGACATGGTGGTCACCATCTCCAAGGCGGGCTACGTCAAGCGCATGTCGCCGAACGCTTACCGGGTACAGCAGCGCGGGGGCCGCGGGGTCACGGGAATGAAGACGCGCGAGGAGGATTTCGTCGAGCACCTGTTCATCGCCTCGACTCATTCCTATATCCTTTTCCTCACGGCACGAGGCCAGTGCCGTTGGCTCAAGGTGTACCGAATTCCCGAAGGGGACCGGGCGGCGCGGGGGCGGCCCGTTGTCAACCTGCTCGATCTTCAGGCGGACGACGTCATTTCCGCAGTGGTCCCGGTTGGGGAGTTTTCCGAGGACCGTTTTCTGTTCACCGCCACCCGCAAGGGAATCATCAAGAAGACGGTGCTGTCCGCCTACGGAAACGTTCGCCGCGACGGCATCATAGCCCTGAAGGTTCAGGAGGACGACAACCTGATCGGCGCCTCGATCACCGACGGCAGCGACGACGTAATGCTGGTAACCCGCAGCGGCCAGGCGGTGCGGTTCACGGAAAGGGATGTGCGCCCCATGGGGCGGGTTTCGACCGGGGTGAAGGGGATCGAGCTCCGCGGCGGGGACGAAGTGGTCGACATGGTCGTTCTGCGCGGACAGGGCAGCATACTCACCCTCTGCGAGAACGGCTACGGCAAGCGGACCGAGCCCCGGGAGTACTCCCGGATTCGCCGCGGCGGCATGGGCGTCATCGATATCAAAACGACCGCTCGCAACGGGTGGGTTGTGGCGTGCAAGGAGGTATCCGAGAACGACGAAGTGATGATCGTCACCCAGAACGGAATCATGATTCGCGTTCCCGTCGCCGGGATTCGCAAGATCGGTCGCAATACCGAGGGAGTCAGGGTCATCAGTCTGGATCAGGGGGATCGGGTCATCGACATGACCCGGGTGTCCCAAACCCGGGAAATCAACGGAGAGGCATCCGCCATCGGAGGAAACGGTGATCCGATGCCGGACTCAGGCAACGGAAATCAACCTCCTCCAGGACCGGACGACAGCTGAGAGAATCGCCGTATACTCCTGTATTTCAACCGCTTAGCCAATACCTGGCGAGTTGACGATTGGCCGCGATCGGTTATATTTCTGTCACCTGCGGCCCGTGAGGAAATCAAGTCTCGGAGGGCTAGACCTAATTGGTAAGGCAGCGGTCTTGAAAACCGCCGGGTTCACAC
>JAPOZF010000044.1:4321-4534 GCA_026706165.1 Gemmatimonadota bacterium | reverse complement strand
GGCGGCCCTGTTCCCCGGGCAGCCGGCTGTCGGACAAGTCCTGGAAACGATTGAAAATCGGTATCGAGTCGTCGGAGTGGTCCCGACCGTTCCCGCCGGATCCCGCGGGTCGGTGAGTGCGGACATGTGGGTACCGCTCGAGCCGTACCATGCCGGGTTGGCGCAAAAATACAACGGCGGGCTGAATCTCCTGCTGCTGGCCCGCGACGTTGG
>JAPOZF010000044.1:0-4292 GCA_026706165.1 Gemmatimonadota bacterium | reverse complement strand
AATCAGGAGGGAGTTCGGTGCGATGCTGGAAGCGATCGACCTGTCGAGCCACCCCTGGGCATACTCCATCAGCGCCTTTCCGGGGACGGAGCTGGACGAAATCGCCATCATGGGGTCGATGGTTTTCGGTGGGGTCCGGTGGATGAGCTCGGATATGGAAACCATGCTCCAAACTCTGCCAGGGCTGCGATCGAGATTGATCCTTTCGGCTCTCGGCGTCGTGCTGCTGTTCATGGCGATCACCTCGCTGAGTCTTGTCAATCTCAACGTGAGCCGCATCATGGAACGAGCCTCCGAAATAGGGGTGCGCAAGAGCTTCGGGGCTACTTCTCTTCACCTGGTGCGTCAGTTCCTCGTCGAAAACCTCGTTCTCACCATGGTGGGCGGCCTTGTCGGGTTCTGTGTTTCATACGGCATCCTCGAATTCCGGATGGGCATGACAGCCGGCATCCCGGAGGACTTCGGCATGAACTACCGTCTGTTCCTCGCCGGCCTTCTCTTCACCATGTCCTTCGGTCTGATCTCGGGCATCTACCCCGCCTGGAGAATGTCGCGGCTCCACCCGGTCGAAGCGGTGAGGGGAGGCCAAAGATGATCCGTCATTTCGCGATGTTGACCTGGAACCGGAAACGGGGTCAGTTCCTGCTGGGCCTGGAGCTGTTGGTCTGCTTCCTTTTGATCGCCGCGCTGGCCACCGTTGCGTTTCGCGATTACCTGAATTTCCGCCGTCCCCTGGGTTACCAGGTAGAGGATGTATGGACCGTAAGGTTCGATCCTGCTGGCTCCCATACGGGAGAATGGACCGCGGCCGATTCCATCGCCATGCAGCAGGCGATCCTCTTACTGAGGAGCATGCCGGAGGTCGTCGCTGTCGCCGAAAACCCCACCCCGCCGCTGGCGGGCTCCGTTTTTTCGTCCCCTCTCAATCTGCCCGGGCATGAATCTCGACAATGCTACTACACCGAGGCCGGCATGGACCTGGCGAAGGTGCTGCGCCTCGATATCGCGCGCGGCAGATGGTTCGACGGCAGCGACCTGGTGGCGGCAAAACCGGGATTCGTGATTAACGAGGGCCTGGCGCGGGCCATGCACGGCAGCGCCGATCCGATCGGCAAACCGTTCACCACCGATGGGAGCGACGACCTCGGCCCCATCATCGGGGTCGTTTCCAACTATCAACAGCTGGGCAGGTTCGAGGACCCGCACTGGTCGAGATTCCGCCTGGTGCGGCACGACCGGCCGCTCGCCGAAGGCCTGCCGACGAGCTTCATGATCCGACTGCAGCCGGGCACCCCGCGTCAGTTCGAGCGCCTGTTGCGGCAGAAGCTGAATGCGGCGGCGCCTGGATGGAACCTGGATCTCCGTTCCCTGAAGGAGGCGCACGTCGGCGAAATTCAGGACATTCTCAGATCAATTCGCGTGCAATTCGTCCGTCTGGCCGCGGCGATCGTAGCTCTGATAGCCTTGAGCCTGGTTGGAATCATGTGCCAGGCCATCGCCGAGCGGACCAGGGAAATAGGGGTGCGGCGGGCGGCAGGCGCGAACGCCATGGGGGTGTACGCCCAGTTCGTCGGGGAGGCGCTCATGCTGACCACCGTCGCCATCGGGTTCGGCGGCTTCCTCCTGGGCCAGGTTGCGATCCTGGGATTCTTCCCCGAGCTTCCGGCCGCTGCCTGGCTGGCAGGTGTGGCCTCCGCAGCTGTCCTGATGTACCTGATCATCACCCTGGCGACAGCATGGCCGGCCTGGCTCGCGACCCGGGTGCACCCGGTACAGGCCCTTCACTGGGAATGACCCGCGAAAAACCGGGCGGGCTCAACCGCCTCCCGTGATCCTCATCGTAGACGACGACCCCGCCATCGCCGCCTCGCTCGAGCTGCTGCTCAAGCAGGCGGGGTACCCGGCGCGCAGCGTCGGCACTCCAGGGCAGGCGCTGCCCCTCCTCGCGGACGGACGCTGCCGGCTCCTCCTCCAGGACATGAACTTTTCCACCGAAACCACGGGGGAGGAGGGCCTGGACCTCCTGCGCGCCGTCAAGGACCGGCACCCGCGGCTGCCCGTCATCCTCATCACCGCCTGGGGCTCGATCGAGCTGGCGGTGCGGGGGATGCGCCTGGGGGCCTTCGATTTCCTGACCAAGCCGTGGTCGAACGAGCGCATGATCCAGGCGGTGCGGACCGCGCTCGGGGTCGCCGGGGCGCGGCCCCGGGAAGCCGCCCCCGTGAGCCGGGAAGAGCTGGACCGGCAATACGACTTCAGCAACATCGTCGGCAGCGACCCGCAGCTGATGAAGATCCTCGACATCGCCGGCAGGGTCGGGCCCACCGACGCCTCGGTGTTGATCACCGGCGAAAGCGGAACCGGAAAGGACGAGGTCGCCGCAGCCGTGGTGCGCAACAGCGCCCGCCGGGACGGTCCCTTCGTCAAGGTCAACCTCGGGGGAATCTCGACCTCCCTGTTCGAGAGCGAGATGTTCGGACACGTGAAGGGGGCCTTCACCGATGCCCGCGCCGACCGCCGCGGGCGGTTCTCGATGGCGGACGGGGGCACCATTTTCCTCGACGAGATCGGCGACCTGGAGCCGGCCAGCCAGGTGAAGCTGTTGCGGGTGCTGCAGGAACGCACCTTCGAGGTGCTCGGCTCCAGCGAGATCCAATCGGTCGATGTCAGGGTCGTCGCCGCGACCAACAGGGACCTTCCCGCCATGGTGGCGGCGGGGGACTTCCGCGAGGACCTGTTCTACCGGCTCAACCTCATCTCGCTGCATATCCCTCCCCTGCGCCGGCGCAGGGGGGACATACCGGACCTGGCGCGGCACCTGCTGCGCGTCGCCGCCCATACCCACGGCCGCGACGAGCTGGAGTTGACCGAGGGCGCCCTCGACTGGTTGCGCGCGAGGGAGTGGCCGGGCAACGTGCGCGAGCTCAGGCAGCTGCTCGAGCGAACCGTGCTCATCAGCCCGGGGGACCGGCTCGACTCCTCCCACCTCGCCGCCGCCCTCGCCATGGAACCGGAGACATCGCCGCGGCAGGGCGGGTTCCCAGAAGCCGGCTCGATGACCCTGGACGAGGTCGAGCGCGCCGTAATCCAGCGCTGCCTCGAGCGCTACGGCAACAACCTGACCAGTGTCGCCGCGGCCCTGGGCTTGAGCCGCGGCTCCCTGTACCGGCGCCTGGAGAAGCACGGGATCCGCCCTTGAAGCTCAGGACCAGGCTCCTGGTCTTTCTGGCCGTCCTGCACCTGACTGTTGCAGTCCTCGTTTTCCTTCTGTACCCGGACAATGCGGTGCTGTTCATCGCCGCCGAGGTGGTTCTCCTGGGCTCGTTTCTGACCGGGTGGCGCTGGGTGAACCGGATCTCGGAGCCGCTCCGCCTCGCCGACATCGGCGCCGGGCTGATCGCCGAGGGGGATTCCACCACCAAGTTCGTCGAGGTGGGGCAGCCGGAGGTGGACAGACTGGTGCGCATCTACAACAGCATGATCGACCGCTTCCGGGACGAACGCGTGCGGCTGGAGGAACAGAATCTCTTCCTCCACCAGGTCGTAGATCAGTCGCCGTCCGGCATTGCAATCTTCGGCGTCGACGGGAACATCGACCGCATCAACCCGGCCGCCGAGCAGATGCTGGGGATCGGCCGGGCCGATGCGGCGGGAAAGAGCCTGGCCGAGGTCGGAGGCTCTCTCGCCGAGGCCATACGGCAGCTTCCCATGGACGGCGCCCGCGTCGTCGCCCCGCAAGCCGGGACCAGGTTGAGAATCCGCAAATCGAAGTTCATCGACCGGGGCGCGCCGCGAACCTTCGTCACCATGGAGGAGCTTACCGACGAGATACGCCGTTCGGAACGGGACGCCTACGAGAAGCTGATCCGCACGCTCTCCCACGAGGCCAACAACTCCCTCGCCGCCATCAGGTCCCTGCTCGAGAGCGCCAGGACCTACGGCCCCCAGGTCGGCGAGAGGGACCGCCCCGATTTTGCCGCCGCCCTCGACATCTCCATCGAGCGTTCGCAGCACCTCGAGAGCTTCATGAAGCGGTACGCGGAAGTCGTGAGAATCCCGGTCCCGCAGAAACGGCCGGCGGATCTGGTCGAGCTGCTGCGTCAGGTGGAGCGTTTCCTGCACGCGGAATGCCAACGGAGGAGCATCGATTGGGAATGGGATCTGGGGGCCGGCTCCTGCCCGGTCGATCTGGACCGCGACCAGATGGAGCAGGTCCTGCTCAACATCCTGAAGAACGCGGTGGAGGCGATCGGCGAGAGCGGAACCATCTCGGTGCGGCTCAGCCTGAACGG
>JAPOZF010000299.1 GCA_026706165.1 Gemmatimonadota bacterium | reverse complement strand
CGGACCCAGGCGATCGCCGCGGCCCGCGCCAACGCCAACTACTACCTCGAGACCTGCTCGACCTTCCGGCAGCCGGGGGTGGTCGAACGGCTCGTCGCCGAGGCCGGGGCGGACCGGGTGATCTTCGGTTCCGACACCCCGTTGATGGACCCCCGCCCGCAGCTGGGCAAGATCGTCACCGCCGACATCGACGCGGCGGCCAAGCGCCTGATCCTCGGCGGCAACGCCCGCCGGCTGCTGCGGCTGTAGTGTCCCGTCCACCCCATCCTCCCCGCCCATCTGCGGCCGCACCCCCCGGGGCGGGCCGCCGCCCGGGGTGGAGGCCTGGCCTGCCGGGATTCCCGGCGGCCTTTTCAGGCGAGCCCGCCGAGACTGGAGAGCGGCCATGCCGGAATTCCACCTTCCTCACTGGCGGGGTGGGCGGCGCCCCCCTTTCGCCGCCGTCGTCCCCTTCCTGATCCTGGAGATTGGCAGCGTGCAAGCGATCGAGCTGTTCGTCGCGCCGGACGGCAGCGACTCCAACCCCGGCACCCGCGAGGCTCCCCTGGCCACCCCGGCCGCGGCCCGCGACGCCCTGCGGGCGCGGCGCGCGGCAGGAGCGGACCCCGGTCCGGCGGTCGTCAACCTGAGAGGCGGGGCCTACCGCATCACCGGGACCCTGCTGCTCAAGGGGGAGAAAGACTCCGGAACAGACGAGGCCCCCGTCATCTGGCAGGCGCAGCCGGGGACCGGGGAGGTCCGCTTCGTCGGAGGGGTGCGGCTTTCCGACTGGCGGCCCGCGGCCGACCGCAGCGTCCTCGACCGCCTGCGGCCGGAGGCCCGCCCGCACGTCCTGCAGACCGACCTGAATGCCGGCGGCGAAACCGACCTCGGCATGCCGGCTCCCGTCGGCGGCCCCCGCGCCGAGCTGATCTGCAACGCCCGCTACATGCCGCTGGCCCGCTACCCGAACCGGGGCTGGCTGAAGGTCAGCGCCATCCCCGAGGGCGGGACCCTGGTGAAACCCGAGCGCGACAGCCATTACGGCCGCTTCGGGTACGACGACAAGCGCCCCGAAGGCTGGGGGGACACCGGCGACCTCTGGGTGCACGGTACTGGGTCCACGACTGGACCGACCAGTACCACCGCGTCGAGGAGCTCGACCTCGAAAAGCGGGAGATCCGGCCGCAGGAGCCCTACCACGGGTACGGGTACCGCAAGGGGCAGCGGTTCTACTTCCTCAACGTCCTCGAAGAGCTGGACGAGCCCGGGGAGTGGTACCTCGACCGCGGCAGCGGCATCCTCTACTTCTGGCCGCCGGCGGACCTCGCCGGGGCCGAGATCTTCTTTCCGCAGCTGGCCGAACCGATGCTCGTCCTGCAGGAGACGCGCCGCGTGCTGGTGCGGCGAATCACCTTCGAGGCGGCCCGCGACCAGGCGGTGGTCGTCCGCGGCGGCAGCGCCAACGAGATCGCCGGCTGCACGATCCGCAACTTCGGGGCCCGCATCGCCGTCGTCATCGGCGGCACCGGCAACGGCATCCGCAGCAGCGACCTCTACGAGGTAGCCGGGGCCGGCATCCAGCTGGGGGGCGGAGACCGCACATATCTCGCTCCCGGCCGCAATTGGGCGGTCAACAACGACATCCACCGCACCGGCCGCGTGTACCGCACCTATCACGGCGCCTTCCGGCTCGAGGGGGTCGGCAACCGCATCGCCCACTGCCGGATCCACGACCTGCCGCACCAGGGGATCGGGTACAAGGGGAACGACCACGTCATCGAGTACTGCGAGTTCGAGCGCATCGCCCTGGAGACCGGGGACGTCGGGGTCACCTACACCGGGGCCGACTGGACCTTCATGGGGCACGAGTTCCGCTACAACTACTTCCACGACATCCACGGGCCAGGCAGGCTCGGCTGCTTCACGATCTACCCCGACCTGCCCTGCGGCGGCATCCACCTGCACCACAACATCTTCTACGACGTCGACCAGGTCTTCCACACCAACAGCGGCCGCGCCATGGTGATCGAGAACAACATCTTCCTGCGCGCCGACCGCGCCATGAGCTTCGGCGTCTGGAAGGACTCGTCGATGTTCCTCGAGGGGGGGCCCTGGAGGATGGTGGAGAACCTCGAGGCGGCCCGCTACGACCAGCCGCCCTACATCACCCGCTACCCGACCCTGCGGCAGCTCGCCGCGGACTTCAGCCTCGGCCCCGAACAGCTCCTGCAGCGCCAGCTTCCCAAGGACAACCTGATCCGGCGCAACGTCAGCCGCACCGGCATGTTCCTGCGGCTCGGAGCCGAGGCGAGCCTCGACCACGTGCGGGTGGAGGAGAACCTGATCGCCGACGCCGAGGTCTTCGACGGCTCCTTCGACGGCAGCGGCGAGCGGGTTCTATACAGTAACGGGGACGCAGAGGCGGCCGCCCGGTTTGGGGCGCGGGGCAACGTCATCCTCGACGGCGACCCCGGCTTCGGCGGCCTCGAAACCCAGGACTTCCGGCTCGCCCCCGATTCCCCGGCGTGGGACCTCGGGTGGGAGCCGATCCCCTTTGACGAGATCGGGCTGCGCGTCGACGAGTACCGGCAGTCCCTGCCGCGGCGGGCCGCGGCGCCGCTGATCACCCCGGTGTCCCAGGTCTTCCCCGACGAGGTGACGGTCCAACTGACGCCCTCCCCCCTTCCCGGCGGTCCGCAAAGCGTGCTGCGCTACACCCTCGACGGCAGCGACCCGACCGGGGACTCGCCGGTCTATTCCGGGCCGTTCCGGATCGACCGGGACGCCACCGTCAAGGCGGCCTCGTTCCGCGGCGGCGTACAGTCGGAGGTGGTGGCCGAGACCTACGAGCGCATCGACCTCGCGGACGGGGCGGTGTACTTGAGCGACCTCGCCGAGCGGGAGGTCGAAGCGTACCCCGGCTGCTGGGCGCGGGACCGCAACTACCTCGGCCGGCCGATCCGCCTGGGGGGCAAGGCGTACCCCAAGGGGCTGCTCGTGCATCCGCGGGAGGCCGAGGGCGGCGGCCGCGCCTGGGTCGTCTACGACCTGGAGGGGGCCCTGGAAAAGGCGGCGGCCTTCACCGCTTTCATCGGCATCGACGACGAGATGGAGAGCTGGGGCCTCGGCTCCAGCGTCTTCATCGTCGAGGTCGACCGCGGCCGCGGCTGGGAGCCGGTGTTCGAGAGCGGCAGGCTCGCGGTCGGAGAGGCGCCGCAGCGGATCAGCGTCGATATCGCCGGGGCCCGGAGGCTCAAGCTGATCACCACCGATGCCGGGGACGGCATCTCCTGCGACCACGCGGTCTGGGGGCTGGCCGAGCTGCATTGAACGGAAAACCCGGACCGGCCTGGGGTCGATCCGTCAAGGCCGGAAGGACCGGGCACAAACCACATCGAAACTCCCAGGAGATTCTGAAATGAGCGCACCGCTCCGCGCCGCGGTTATCGGCCTAGGGCGCATGGGCAGCACCTTCGACGACGAGCGCACCAGCGGCGGGGCCGTGTACCTGCCGTACTGCCACACCCCGGCCTACCTCGCCTCGCCGCACACCGAGCTGGTCGGGGGCGCGGACCCGCACGACGGGCAGCGCTCGATATACGCGGAGCGCTGGGGCCTCGAGGGGCACGTGTACGCCGACTACCGGGAGCTGCTCGAAAAGGAGAAACCCGACATCGTCAGCGTCTGCACCAGCGCCAGGCCGCGGGCGGAGATCGTCGAGACCGCGGCGCGCTCGGGGGTGACGGCGATCTGGGCGGAGAAGCCGATCGCCCTGACCCTTGCCCAGGCGGACCGCATGGTCGAGGTCTGCGCCGCCAACGGCGTCACCCTGGCCGTCAACTGCGCGAGGCGCTGGAACCCCCACTACGCCAGCGCCCGCGAGCTGATCATGGCCGGGGAGATCGGCGAGGTGCTGCAGGTGACGGCCTACTACCTGTGCGGCCTGTCCCACAACGGCAGCCACGGCATCGACGCCATGCGCTTTCTCGCCGCCGACGGCAACGTGCGCTGGGTGTTCGGGGAGATCGAGTCCGACGAGGCGGCCTTCGGTGAGGAGGACCCGCAGGGGAACGGGTACCTGGCGTTCGACAACGGCGCGCGCGGGTTCCTGCGCTCGACGGAATGCGGGCCGGTCACCGGGCGGGAGTTCGACGTCCTCGGGACCGGGGGGAGGATCCGCGTGGTCGAGAGCAACCTGCAGTTCGAGCTGTGGAAGCCGGTCCCGGGCGGCCCCCGGGGAGGCACGCAGGCGGCGCAGCTGCCATTCCCCTACCCGACCCGTATCGAGGGGATGGGGCCGACCATCATCGACGACATCGTCAGGTCGGCCGCGGCCGGGAGCAAGCCGCGCTGCTCCGGGGCGGACGCGCGCGACGCCCTCGAGGTCGCCCTGGCCCTGCGGGAGTCGCACCGCCGCGGGTTCGTCCGGGTCGACCTGCCACTTGAGGACCGCTCCCTCGGCATCGTATCGGCGGAAGCGCTGGAGGACGACCTGCCGGCGCGGGTGAGGCGGTTGCAGGCGGGGGGCTGAGGCCGACGCGAAAATTTCCACTGTCC
>JAPOZF010000008.1 GCA_026706165.1 Gemmatimonadota bacterium | reverse complement strand
AGCACCTTCCTTTCTTTCCAACGGACCAGCATTGCCTGGTCGCATCTTTCAACGGGCTGTCAAGCGCGGCCGTTCCGCGGCGTCCGGGGGGATAGCGGCGGTCAACCCGGGACGAAGCATAAAACCGATTCTTCGAAAGCGAGGCGACTATGGACGATCCCCGGAACAAGGAAACTTCCCCTATGGAATGCTGGATCTTCGTCTTCAATCCGCTCGAGCGCTACATGGCCGACTACAGGCAGATCTTCGACGCCTGGGAGGAGGGGGGCGTCCGCGGCATCGTCGTCGGCCGCATGTTCTTCATGCAGGAGGACGGCACCACGGTCCCGGCCTTTCCGCAGGACGCGAAGGCCTACGCCAGCCTCGGACTCGACCCTCCCGAACCGGCCCCGCGCGACCAGGAGAAGGAGAAGGGGCTCAGCGACATGCTCGACGACGCGCGCGCCCGCGGCTGGCACGTCATGGTCTTCGACAGCGGCACCACCGGGCACGTGCAGAGCCTCGTCAACCGCTACCCCCAGGTGCAGGGCGTCATCGTCGACGGCCCCGGCGAGAACCACTACGAGCTCGCCTGGCACCACGGCGGCGAGCTCTTCGAGATCCGCGACGACGAGCGCGGGCAGTTCTCCGGCCTGGGGTTCGACGTCGACCGGCTCGAGCGCGGCATCGCCGGCATGCGCGACCGCTTCCGCAACCTCACCCCGGACATGGTGCGCTACCACGCCGCCGGCGGCACCTTCGGCGGCCTGATCCTGTTCGACATCGACGAGGACGGGCTCTACTGGCTGCGCGCCCGGCAGGCGAAATCCCTGGCCTCCTGGAAGCAGGCGCGCCAGACCCTCGACAAGGTCGACCGCTACGTCGAGCTCGGCGGCATTCCCCGGATCACCAGCTGGTCCTCGCTGACCGGCCAGAACTACCGGCAGATGGCCCCCTGGTTCGACTTCATCTTCCCCAAGCACTACTACTGGCACCGCGGCTTCGACGGGCTTTACGGCACGGTGCAGCGCTGGGTGCAGAAGTTCGTCGAGTGGAATCCGTCGCTTACCGAGAACGACGCCTTCCTGCTGATGAAATCCCTCTTCGGCATCGAGCTGCCGGGCGTCGGTTCCCTGTACGACCTGGAGATGGGATTCCCCGAGGAGTTCTTCAGTGAGTTCGTCCAGGACGAGACGAGGCGCGCCCTGGCGGCGATCGGCGACCCGGACAAGACGATTTTCTGGGTTTCTACAGGCCGCGCCCCTCACGCCGGCGACGCCATGCCGGCGCGCGACCTCGAGGGCATATTGAGGGCGACCCGAATTGCCGGGGCGAACCGCTTCCTGTTCCACCCCGATCCCGACCCCGGGCCGGCCGAGTGGACGATCATCACCGAGATGTGCGGCAGGCGCTGGCGCCAGTCCCGGGAGGGGTACTGGCCGCCCGATTCGGACAGGCCGGACAGGTACCAGCGCGGCCTGGACTGACCGCCGGACGCGGCTTCACCCGGCCGGGTCCGGTTCAGCCAGTGTCTTCCCGCTCAGCCTCCGGGCCGGTCGGCGTCGGGGTGCCAGTGGGTCACCGCCACGTGGGTGGTCCCGTCGGCAGGGGTGATGTAGTAGGCGGTGAGGATCCTGCCATCGTCGAGCTCGGCCGAGACCGGGTAGCCCACGTCCGCGGCAGCGAACCCGGGCCGGGCGCGCATCTCCGCCGGCCAATCGTTCGACACCGTGCCCCCGTCGTCGCGCAGCACGTACTCGTGCTCCAAGTCCCAGGAAGCGCCTCCGTCCTCGCTGATCAGGGCGCGCACTCCCATCGGTTGCAGCCGGTACCCGTAGGTGCAGAGGATGCGGCCGTCCCTCAGCCTGAGCAGGTGGTTGGGGTACCCCTGGAAGGAGGTCTCCACCGGGTGCGTCCAGGTGACGCCGCCGTCTTCCGACCATACCTCGAGGGGGTAGATGCGGGTCTGCGGGGGATTGCCCCAGCCGCAGGCGTGGCGTATGTGGCCCAGCACCTTTCCGGGGGCCGCCTCGATCAGGGCCCATTCGTTGCCCACCCCGGGCACGCTGCGGTGCAGGCGCCAGGTCTCCCCGTTGTCGATGGAGCGGAAGATGAGACCGTCGCCGCTTCCGTCGCCTCCCTGGGTGTAGACCGGAAACAGCCAGGTGCCGTCCTCGAGCACGGTGCCGCGCGGAAAGCCGGTCAGGGAGGCGTACCCCGGCACCGTCCAGATCCGCCGCTCCCAGGTGGCGCCCCGGTCCCGGGAGCGGATCACCGACAGGCGGTGGCCGGCCACCACCAGCTTTCCCGGGAGCAGCCCGCGCACGATGTCGTCCTCGTGGATCTCCAGCCCCCGGGCCTCGGCCTCGGCCCGGCGCGACGGGTCCCAGCACTCGTACCCGACCGAGGCGACCGCCATCCAGGTGCCGTCCGGCAGGACTCCGCAGAGGCGGTCGTACTGCTCCCGGGGGGTGCTGCCGGGCCAGTTGGGCGGCAGGGCCGGGTCGTCGGACCGGACCCAGGTCTCGCCGTTGTCCGACGACGCGAACACCGGCCAGTCCGCCATCGCCATGTGATCCCCCACGGGGGAGGAGATGCAGCCGATGGCGAGGCGCCCGCCGGCGAGCTGGTGCAGCACCGGGAAGCAGTTGTAGCGGCCCTCTTCTCTCAGAATTACGGTGTGTTTCATCGTTTCTCTCCTGTGGTCTCGAGAATTTCCTCCGTGCCCCCGAACGATCCCCGCCCCGGATCACACCCGGTAGCGCTCGACGATCTCCATGTCAAGGTTGCCCCCAGTCCCGGGGTCGCGGGAATCGCCACCTGCCCGTCGCAGACAACGATCTCTTCGTTCAGGATGGATGCCTCGTGCAGGTGTTGCATCGACACGTGCCCGAGAAGGGCGTTGGGAATCGCCGCGGCCAGGTGCAGCATGAACAGCGTCGAGATGCCGGTGCCGTCGTTGCCGAGCTGCATCCAGAACGGCTTGTCGCGGGCCCCGCAGACGTGGGCGCTGCGCTGCGTCGCCCCCACCCGGGCGCCGATGATGAAGTAGTCGTAGGCCCCGGAGTGCAGGGCCTCGACCGCCTCGGGGGAGCCCATGTGATGGGCGAGCTTGAACCCGAGCTCGGCCTTGAGGCGGCGGTACCCGTCGATGTCCCCCTGGTCGATCGGCGACTCGAGGCAGTGGACCTGGGGGAAGCGCCGCAGCCGGCCCCCGATGTCGAGGGCGCGCTCGAGGGTGCCGAAGGTCTGGTTGGCGTCGACGGTGATCTCGTACCCATCCGGGGCCACCTCGGCGATGGCGGCGACCTGCTCGACGACGTCGGTGTGGGCGCGGCGCTTGAACTTGTGGACGCGGTAGCCGGCGGCCAGGGCGCGCTCCGCCTCGGCCCGCAGGACTTCCGGGGGGAAGCAGTGCGACCACCAGGCGAGCGGGGCGGTGTCGCGCGCCGGTCCGAGGAGACGTGCCAGCGGCAGCCCGACCGCCTGCCCCATGAGGTCGTAGAAGGCGATCTGCAGCGGGCCGGGCCCGTCGTCGTTGATGTATTCGAAGGGGGAACGGCCCTCGTACCCGGCGAGCTGATCCGCGTCCAGGGCGGCCCCTTCTCCGAGTCCGGTCAGGCCGTCGTCGGTGTGGACGAGGTACAGGGCGGTTCGCACCCGCGGCGGCACGCTGTCGCGGAACTCCTGTTCGAAGCGCTCCCGCTCCTCCGCGAATTCCTCGTCCGTTGCCCTGTTGCCCAAGCCCCAACCCTTGCGCAGGTGCTCGGCGACCTGCTTCTGGTAGGGCATGTCGATATCGATCCGTTCGATCCCGGTGATTTTCATGCCAGAAGCCATGTATTCTCCATTGCTTTCATGTATTCCCATCTCCTGCCATACAGAAAGAGCAGGGGCAGTATACCCCTGCTCTTTCAAGGCACAAGTCAGTCAGAATAGAAATAGGATCGCTATCCAACCCTGACGATGCCCGCCTTTCCCCTGTCCGGGAATCTACATCAATGCCGCACGAGCTGATAATCCCGCTCGTACACGAAGTCGTCGTCGTGGTCGCTGTTGTGACACTCCAGGCAGGTTTTTTCCGACGGAAGGCGGCGGACCGTCTCGCTGGAAGGACGCTCGATGTGACTGCTTCCGGGGCCGTGGCAGACCTCGCACTGCACGTTTGCCAGGCTGCGGTCCGGTTCGAGAATCGAGAACCCGCTGTCGCGGTTCAGTCCCGCCACGTGGCATTTCACGCACTTGGAAAACTGGTGGCGGTGCGCGTCAAGCAGGGTGGTATAGGCGCCGGCGTGGCGGGTCGTCTGCCACTGCTCCCACTGCGCCGAGTGGCAGGTACGGCACTCTTGCGTCCCCACGTACTTCCTGTCGTCGTGGATGGGGTCCCACTCGAATAGCGGCGGGATGTTTCCTTCCAGCAGCTCCTCCTGCTCGGCCACGGACCGGTAGTAGGAATCGAGGTAGGCTTTCATGTCCGGGTCTTCGCGCATCTGGTACAACGCCAGGGGGTTTTTGCCCTCGAACGAGGCGAAGCGGCCGGTCTCGTCTATCCCGATGTCGACGG
>JAPOZF010000163.1 GCA_026706165.1 Gemmatimonadota bacterium | reverse complement strand
CGAAACGGGCGGCACCTCGCCGGTGAGCAGGCCCATCCCCAGCGGGCTGGCGAGCTGCACGCCGACGTCGTGGTCGCGGCAGACCGGGAACATCCTGTCGAGTGCCGCCTGGGTCAGCAGGTTGTACTCGAGATAGGTGAGCACGACTTCTATATGGCCGGTGGAGATGGCGCGCTCCATGACCGCGTCGGAGCGGGCGCCGATGCCGATGTGCTTCAGCTTGCCCTCCTCCTTCATCTTCACCAGCTCGTCGAGGGCGTTTCCGGGGGCCAGCGGGTCGAGCATCTCGTGCGACGGGAGATCGTCCGGCTGGTCGTACCCGTGAATCAGCACGGCGTCGAGGTAGTCGGTCCGCAGCTGCCGCAGGCTGTCCTCGAGACTGGCGCGGGTGGCCGACGCGGAGTGATCGGATTTCCGCTGCGTCATGCGGCTGACCTTCGCCTGCAGGTAGACCTTTTCCCGCCTTCCGCCGGACAGCGCCTTGCCCCAGCGCTCCTCGTCCTGGCCGGGATAGGTGTCGAAGAAATTGATCCCCAGCTCCAGGGCCCGGTGAATGGCCGCGATGGTTTCCCGGTCCGTGCTCCGGCCCCACCAGGCCGCACCCAGCCCTATCGAGTTCGGGCGCATTTCCGTGCTGCCCAGACGGCGCTCTTCGAGTGCAGGCATGGGATCGTTGGGGATTTATGTGATGGGGATTTTGCGAAAACCGCGAAATATGAAGACTTAAAGTAAAGGGCCTGAAGGCGCTTCCGTCAAACCCGGGAATTGGTTCCCGTTCACCCTCAGGTGTAGCTTAAACAACCCCTTGGAAATGGTTTCTGCCGCTGCCCAGGTGTCCTGTCCCATCAACACTATATGACGAACCGCACCAGCCCGCGCCTGTGGATCATCCCCCTGCTGCTGGCCGCCTGCCAGCAGCAGGAGCGGCCGCCGCTGGTGATCGAGGTGACCGGAGACGACTACTACTGGCACCTGCGTTACCCCGGGCCGGACCGGGTGCTGCACACCGCGGACGACGTCGCCGCGGTGAGCGACCTGCACGTGCCTGCCGGCGAAGCCGTGGAGGTCAGGTTGACCAGCGCCGATTTCCTCTACTTGTTCGCCCTCCCCGAGCTCGGGCTGTCGCAGGTGGCGGTTCCCGATCTCTGGTTTTCACTCTCGCTGCAACCGGACATGGAAAGGACCTACCGGCTCGAAGGGGACCAGATGTGCGGCTTCAGCCACGACTCTCTCATGGGAACCGTGTACGTCCATTCGCCTGACGACTTCGACGACTGGATGCGGCGCACCGTCGGGGAGGAGGAGGTGGGGGAACTGCAATGAGTCGGTCCATTCTGTCGAGGACGGTCCTGTCCATTCTGCCGGCGCCCCTTCTCGCCGCGCCCGCTTCGGCCGCCGAGCGCGCCGTGGTTCCGTATCCGGCGGAGGTCGCCGCTCCCGAATGGGTCGAGACCCGCAGGGCGCGCCAGCTGGAGAGCCGGGACCTGTTCGAAACCTTCATCGATTTCAGCTTCACCGACCGCCGGGAAGAGACCGGGATCACCTTTGCCAACGTCTCCACCAGCGACACCGGCAAGCGCTACAAGGCCTCCCACTACGACCACGGCAACGGCATCGCGGTCGCCGACGCCGACGGCGACGGCCTCCTCGACATCTACTTCTCGAACATGGCCGCGGCCAACGAGCTGTGGCGCAACGCCGGCTCCGGGCGCTTCGAGGCCGCCCCTTCGGAAGTCCTGGCGCTGTCTCAGGCGATCGGGGTGGCGGCTTCCTTCGCCGACGTCGACAACGACGGCGACCCCGACCTGTTCGCGACCACGATCCGGGGCGGCAACCACCTGTTCGAGAACCGCGGACAGGCGAAGTTCGCCGACGTCACCCGGCGGGCCGGCCTCGAGTACCAAGGCCACTCATCGGCCGCGGTGTTCTTCGACTACGACCTCGACGGCCTGCTCGACCTGTTCGTCGCCAACGTCGGCGTCTTCACCACCGAAACCGTGGTCACCGCCCCCCTCGATGCCCTGAACCCGGAAGCCCCGGGGGAATACAGCTACTTCGAGGCCCACCCCGACGCCTTTGCCGGGCACCTCAAG
Organism: Gemmatimonadota bacterium; assembly: GCA_026706165.1. The sequence goes on along the minus strand of JAPOZF010000163.1, from coordinate 2,462 downwards.
CCGGAGCGGAACGAGCCCTCGATCCTGTACAGGAACAGGGACGGCTCCGCCTTCGAGGACGTCACCTCGGCAACGGGGCTGGTCGATTCGAGCTGGGCCGGCGCGGCGACGCCGATCGACGCCGACGAGGACGGCTGGACCGACCTCTACGTGCTCGACATGCAGGGGCACGACGAGTACTTCGAGAACCGCGGGGGAAAGCGGTTCGTCAGGAAGAGCCGCGAGGTCTTCCCGCGCACGCCGTGGGGCTCGATGGGGGTCAAGGTCTTCGACTGGGACAACGACGGCATGCACGATCTCTACATCAGCGACATGCACTCGGACATGAGCGCCGAGGTCGGGCCCTGGGACGAGAAGTGGAAGGCGAGCATGCAGTTCCCGGAATCCTTCCTCCTCAGCGGCGGCATGAGCCTTTACGGCAACGCCTTCTACCGGAAGACCGGCCCGGGCAGGTACGAGGAGATCTCCGACGCGGTCGGCGCCGAGAACTACTGGCCCTGGGGCCTGAGCACCGGCGACCTCAACGCCGACGGCTTCGAGGACGTGTTCCTCGCCTCGAGCATGAACTACCCGTTCCGCTACGGGGTAAACACCGTGTTGATCAACAACCGGGGCGCCGGGTTCCTCGACAGCGAGTACCTGCTCGGGGTGGAGCCCCGCAAGGAAGGCGTCACCTCCAGGCCCTGGTTCCACCTCGACTGCGGCGGGGCCGACGCCGGCCACAAGCACTGCGAGGGGCAGGATGGAGAGGTCGAGGTCTGGGCGGCTGTCGGCACGCGCTCGTCGGCGGTCTTCGACATCGACGGGGACGGCGATCTCGACATCGTCACCAACGAGTTCAACGACCTGCCGATGGTGCTGGTCAGCGACCTGTCCGAGCGCCGCGAGATCCGCTACCTCCAGGTGAGCCTCCGGGGCAACAGCTCCAACCGGGACGGCCTCGGCGCCAGGGTCGATGTCACCGCCGGGGGAAGGCGCTTCACCAAGGTCAACGACGGGCAGTCCGGGTACCTGTCACAGAGCAGCCTGCCGCTCTATTTTGGCCTCGGCGGCGCCGACAGGGTCGACCTCGTCGAAGTGACCTGGCCCGGCGGAGGGAAGCAGTCGCTGGCCGGGGTCGACGGCAACCGGACGATCGTCATCGAAGAGAACCAGTAACACCACACCCACTCATTTCATTCGGGAGAATGCAATGTTCACGCTGATCCAGCTCCTGCCGCTGCGGCAACTTCTGCTGCAGCAGCTGCCCGCCTTCACCGTTTCCTTCGTCATCGCCGAGACGTTCTACAAGTTCCACAGCTTCGCCCTCGAGACGGTGGCTTTCCTGGCGACCTGGTTCGTCATCGACGGGGCCATCCGCCTCGGCGGCGCGGCCCTGCAGCGCCTGAAGTCGTGAGCGTCTTCGACAAGGAGATCCAGCGCTGCCTCGCCCGCCTCGAGGTCGAGGGGTTCTGCATAATCGAGGGCCTGATACCGGCCGCCGAAGTCGGCGCCGTGCGCGGCGCGGTGCTGGCCGCGGTGGAGTCGGTGGCCGAAGAGACGCTGGCCAGGGCTGAGGCGGTGCGCGCCGGGGGGCACCGCCTCAGCGCGCAGGGGGTGCAGGCGGTCCCGGTGCTGCTTAATCTCTACCATTCGGCGGCCCCATGGCTGGCCGAGCCCCGGATCATGGCGATTACCCGGGCGCTGTTCGGCGACTGGGTGCGCATGAGCAACACCAGCGGGCTGGTCAATTTTCCGGGCAACGACCGCGCCTACTGGCACGCCGACTGGCCCTACAACCAAACCAACGCCGTCCACATCCCGGCGCCGTACCCCGACGAGGTGATGAAGCTGTCCTCGCTCTGGATGCTGTCGGAGTTCTCGCCGCGCACCGGGGGCACGCTGGTGGTACCCGGCAGCCACCGCGCCCGCAACAACCCTTCCGGCGGGGACGGGGTGTTCGACCGCGAGCAGCCGCACCCCTCGGAGCTGCAGATCTCCGGCAGCGCGGGCAGCGTCATGCTGTTCGACAGCCGCCTGTGGCACTGCGTCGCCCGCAACCTCAGCGACGAGCCGCGGGTGGCGATGAACGTCGGCTACCTGCCCTGGTGGCTGAACATCGAGCCGACGCGGGAGGGCTCCCCCGATTTCGTCCGCATGGTGGTCGAGACTAACGGCAAGCCGAACGTCACCACCGAGCTGCGACCCGAGGTGTACGAGCGGCTTCCCGAAGAGGTGAAGCCGCTGGTGCGGCATCTGGTAGCGTAGTCCCTGCGCGCACGATTCCGGCGTGAATTCGGCCGCCCTCGTTCACAGGCTTGCTCAGGCGTGCGGGTGCCAGCATCGAACCCTGCTGCCCGGGCCCGCATTCCGGAGCGAAATCGTGGCAACGCAGGCGGCGCCAAGAGCTGGCCGCGCCCCTTGATGCGATGGCCGGACCAACCGCAGGGGAGCGCTCGGCACTGAAAACGGAAACAGCCAAT
>JAPOZF010000752.1:3418-4565 GCA_026706165.1 Gemmatimonadota bacterium | reverse complement strand
CTTCTAAGATTTGGGAACCAGAAAGGTAAGACTTCCCTATGGCGTCACGAGAATAAGGGGTTTTTGAGGGTTAGTATCTGGGAATATCCCTTGTTCCTTAGCACTGGCCCGAGAGAGAAAGTGCGGGATGGTCTGCTAAAAACCATTGGGGAGATCGCCGAAGAGGTAAGCAACTTGTATCTTGCAACCCGTTGAGGTTTGCTCTGCTGCTCCCCCGCCATTCTCAACGCCTCGTCAATCTCGGCACCCTCTCCCTCCAGGGAAGCGGCAGCTCGTGCTTTCCGCCGACGATTCGAGCGACTGGGGATACGGACAAGTGCAGAAACGGCCCCCGCCTAGCTGCCCCGTCTCCCCAGGGTTGGGGGGATTTGACACTAAGTCTGAAGGCTCTGTGGGTGTGTGGTTCGAAGGACACGGCAGGGGCGGTCCCGGGAATACCTCGGCATTTACCGGGGCTTACCGGCCGGGAAGCGCCCGCCATCGGCCGGCGATGCACCCATGAGCTGCTGAACCCCACATCCAGGTGAACGACAGATGACCGAACCGCAAACACCCCTCATCCTGTTCAACGACGACGGCTGGATCATGGGGACGTACGGACCTCCCATCACCCCGGAGATCATGCACGAGAAGATGATCGCCCCCTACGAGGGCTCACCGGTCGGCGTCTTCCTGTGGTCCGTCGGGGGCCACGAGGTGTACGACTACGAAACCGAAATCGGGGAGCGCCTCGGCGACGAGTACGGCGACGGGGACCTCGACGAGAGACAGCGCCGGCAGCGGGACAACCTGCGGTATCTGACCGAGAACCACGGCGGTCCGGTAACCGTGATCTCCCGGCTCTGCCGCGAGGCGGGGATGCGCTTCTTCCCGTCGGTGCGCATGAACGAGCATTACGACATCGACGAGGCCGCCCCCAACTACGGCCGCCTGCGCCGCGGGCATCCCGAGCTGCTGATCGGCCACGCCGACGGAGAGCTGCCGCCCGGCACCCTCGAGTGGGGGATCCGCACCGGCCTGAACTACGCCGAGGCCGGTGCCCGGGCCCACATGCTGAGGATCATCTTCGAGCTGATCGACCGTTTCGACATCGACGGCATCGAGCTCGACTTCATGCGCCACCCCGCCTTCTTCCGCATCGAGCAGG
>JAPOZF010000752.1:890-3408 GCA_026706165.1 Gemmatimonadota bacterium | reverse complement strand
CGCTCGAAGAGGTGTACGACCCCATCGACGGCGAGCTGATTCTGAGGTCCGGGGCCCACCGACCTGGTGCGCCGGGTGCGCTCCCGGCTCGACGAGGCCGGGGCCGCCCGCGGGCGCCGCCTCGAGCTGGCCGTGCGCGTCCCTCCCACCCTGGCCGACTGCCGCCGCATCGGGCTGGACGCCGGCCTCTGGATGCGGGAAGGGCTGGCCGACATCCTGATCGCCGGGGGCGGGTTCATACCGTTCGAGACGCCGGTCGCCTCCTTCGTCGAGGCCGCCCGGGGGACAGGCTGCCGGGTGCTGGGCTGCTTCGAGGCCCTGAGCCCGATGCTGAACGAGGAGACGATGAGGGCGGTTGCGGCGCGCTGCTGGGCCGCCGGGGTCGACGGGCTCTACTTCTTCAACTACTACAGCATGCCGAACGAGTGGAAGCGGGAGTTCGTCGCCGAGCTCGCCGACCCGGCAAAGCTCGCCGGGGGGAGCAAGCGCTATAAGGTCGACTGCTCCGGCCGGGAGCTGCCGGACTCCCAGCTCGGGTTCTCCTTCTTCAACGCAATCCCGCGGGCGCAGCTGCCGGTCCGCCTGCAGGAGACGGTCCCGGGAAGGGGTACCTCCCTCGCCATCGACCTGTCCGGAGAGGATCCGGCCGCGGCGGCTTCCGCGGTCCTCGGGCTCAGCTTCGAGACCTCGGGAGACGGGGGCCCGGCCGGTCAGCGGGCCGTTTCCCTTGCGGTAAACGGGCACCGGCTCCACTGGGAGGAGGGAAAGGCCCCCGGGGCCGCGTGGACGGAGACCCGGTACGACGCCGACTGGAACGAGTACCCCTCCCGCCTGGCCGAGACGCCTCTGGAAGGGGAGGAGCAGGTCGAGTTCGCGGTCCCGCCTTCGCTCCTGGCCCCGGGTATCAACAGGGTGGAGATCGCCCTGGAGAAGGGGGACCCGGCCTGGCTGTGCGGGGTCCGCCTGTCGATCCGGTATGCGGAAGACAGGGAGGCGGCAGCTGCCGGGGCTGGCTCGGGGTGACGGAGATCGAGACGGGATGTCGACCCGCACTGTTGGGACCCCCACGTCGATTCTGCGGCTGGGGTACGCCCGCGCCGACGTCACGCCGCCGGTCGGGATATACCACCGCATGTGGGGGGCGGCCAGTCACGACCGCGCCTCGGGGGTGCACCGCCCCCTGGCCGCCGACCTGATTCTCCTGCAGCCGGCCGCAGGGGACGGCCCCGGCATGGCGCGCCTGCAGCTCGACCTGGTACTGCTCGCCAACGCCCAGTCCGACGCCCTGATCGAGAGCATCTCCGCGGTCTCCGGTATCGAGTCGGACCGCGTGCTGGTGACGCACTCGCACTCCCATGCGGCAGGCTTCTTCCTGCCGGACCGCATGCCCCTGCCCGGCGGCGAGCTGATCGCGCCGTACCTCGATTCGCTGAAGGCCCGGGTCGAGGAGCTGACGCGGCAGGCCCTCGACGACATGGGGCCCGCCGTCATCACCTACGCCGCGGGCCGCTGCGACATGGCGGCCAACCGCGACTACCGGGACGAGGAACGGCAGATCTACGTCACCGGGTACAACCCCGACGCTCCCGCCGACGACACAGTGGTCGTGGCCCGGGTCGAGGACGAGGCGGGAAAGCCGCGGCTCGGCATCGTCCACTACGCCTGCCATCCCACCACCCTGGCCTGGGAGAACAGCCTTCTGAGCCCCGACTTCGCCGGGGCCATGCGAAAGGTCTTCGAAGCCGGGACCGGGTCGCCGTGCGTGTTCTTCCAGGGCGCCTGCGGCGAGCTCGGCCCCCGGGACGGGTTCACCGGGGACACCGGAACCGCCGACCGCAACGGCAGGCAGCTGGGGCACGCGGCCCTGTCGGCCTACTTCTCGCTCGGTCCGGCGCGTTGCGACTTCAGCTACAAGGGGCCGGTGGAATCCGGCGCCACCCTCGGGGCCTGGGCCTGGACCCGGTTCGCCGGCAGCCGCACCGCCGCTGCCTCGCAGTTTGGCGGGGGTACGTTCACCGTGGACCTCCCGTACCGGGAGCTGCCCGACAGGGAAGGGCTGCGCCGCGATCTCGAGCGCCACACCGGAGAGCAGGGGGAGGCCGAGGCGGCCGGCGACGCGGCCGCGGCGCGCGATGCCGGCGCCTGGGGCGAGGGCGGAGCGCTGCCGCCGCTGGCTCGGGCGCCTGGCCGACATGCCCGAGGGGGCGTCGTTCCCGTTCCGGTACTCGGTCTTCCGCCTCGGGGACGCCGTCTGGATCACCTGCTCCGGGGAACCGTACAACGAAATGACTCAGGAGCTGCGCCGCCGATTCCCCGGCCTCGTGCTGCTTCTTTCTCCGGTCGCCGGGGATCCCCAGGTGGCCTACCTGCTCCCGGAGGACCGCTACGGCCTCGGGTTGTACCAGGAGCAGCCTTCCTGCCTGGCTCCGGGCTGCCTGGAATTGCTTACCGCCGCGGTCAGCGGACGCATAGCGGAGATCACCGGCCGCAAGCCGGTCCCCGCGTGATCCAGACCCCA
>JAPOZF010000752.1:0-880 GCA_026706165.1 Gemmatimonadota bacterium | reverse complement strand
CCCCACAAGCGGCTGATACACCGTGCACGAGATCGCCCTCGACCTGCTGATCCTGCTGGCCGGCATCTGGTTCGTCGCCGTAACCCTGCGCCCCCTCGGGATGCCGACTGTGATGGGGGAGCTGATCGTCGGGGTGCTGGTGGGGCCGGCGGTCCTCGGGCTGATCGCCCCGGGCCATGCGATCGAGCTGCTCGCCGAGATCGGCATCTTCTTCCTGATGTTCCACGCCGGCGTCGAGACCCAGCCGGTGCAGTTCTTCGACGCCCTGAAGCGCTCCCTCGGGATCGCCCTGGCCGGGGCCGCGGTGCCGTTCGCGATCAGCTTCGGGGTGGCGGTCCTGTTCGGCCTCGACCTCCTCGGCGCCACCTTCGTCGGGCTGACCATCGGCACGGCGACCGCGGTCGTCGTCACCCTCAAGTGCCTCAAGGATCTCCAGCTTGACAACACCCGGGTCGCCCGCCTCATCCTCGCCAGCTGCGTCATCAACGACCTGCTGACCCTGGTGCTCTTCAGCCTCGTCCTCGGCCTGCTGTCCGGCGGGGGGTTGGAGCCGGCCGCCATCGGCCTCACCGTCGGCAAGGTGACCGGGTTCTTCGCCGTCTCGTTCCTGGTCGGCCGCTTCCTCTACCCGCGCCTGTCGCTGCCGTTCCGCTCCGAGGGGGGCAAGGGGTTCACCTTCGTGCTGCTGACCGCCATCGCCGGCGGCCTCTTCGCCGAGGCGATCGGCCTGCACATGATCCTCGGCGCCTACCTCGCCGGCCTCTTCTTCGAGGAGAAGGTCGCCCACCCCAACCTGGTGAGGGTGGTCAAGGACCGCGCCTACGGAATCGCCTACTCCTTCCTCGGGCCGATCTTCTTCATCTCCCTCGGGTTCTCCGTC
>JAPOZF010000154.1 GCA_026706165.1 Gemmatimonadota bacterium | reverse complement strand
ACTTGAACAGCGGGATGATCGTCACCTGCCCCGGCAGCATCATCGTCGCCAGCAGGGCGGCGAAGATCGGACCCTTGAAGCGCACGCGGATGAAGACGAAGGCGTAGGCCGCCGCCGAGCAGGAGACCAGGGTGCCGGCAATCGTCATCCCGGTCACGAACACCGAGTTCCACAGGAACCTGCCGAACTCGAACTCCCGGAACACCACGAGGTAGTTGCTCCACTGGGACCGGTCGGGGATCCACTTCATCGGTTCCTGAAGGACCTCGGTGAAGGACTTCAGGCTCGTCATCAGCATCCAGGCGAGCGGGAACAGCATCAGCGCCGCCCCGCCGACGAGGGCGCCGTAGAACAGCACCCGCCCCGGCCGCAGGCTCACCCTGCCCTCACTGTTCATGATGCACCCACTTGCTGGCGAAGCGGAAGTTGAGCCAGGTCAGGCCGACGGTCACCGCGAACAGGATCCAGGCCATGGCGCTCGCCTGTCCCATGTGGAAGTAGTTGAAGGCTTTCTGGTAGAGGTTGAGCACGTAGAAGAGGGTCGACTGCGCCGGCCCCCCGGGGATCTTCCCCTGGGCGGCTCCGAAAGCGTAGGCGAGGTCGAAGACGCGCAGGGCCCCGATGACCCCCATCACGAGGTTGAAGAAGAAGACCGGGGAGATCTGCGGCAGGGTGACGTGGAAGAAGCGCCGCCAGGCCCCGGCCCCGTCGATGGAGGCGGCCTCGTAGAGGGAGGAGGCGACCCCCTGCAGCCCCCCGAGGAAGATGAGCATGGCGTTGCCGAACCCCCACAGGCTGATGAGGATGAGGGTCGGCAGGGCCCAGGCCGAATCGTCGAGCCAGGCGGGCCCCTCGACTCCGGCGCGGGCGAGCAGGGCGTTCAGCATGCCGTACTCGGGGTTGAAGATGAAGACGAAGATCGCCGCCGAGGCGGCCGACGGCAGGATGGAGGGGACGTAGTAGATCGTCCGGAAGACGCCGCGAAAGCGCATCGGGCAGTTGAGCAGCAGGGCGAACGACAGGGAGGTGACCAGCGCCAGGGGCACCTGGAACGCCGCGAACAGCAGGGTCACCTCGACCGACGGCCAGAACGAGGGGTCGTGCCGGAACAGGTAGATGTAGTGGCCGATGCCGATCCACTCGGGCGGGTTCACCACGGTGTAGCGGGTGAAGCTCAGGTAGAGGGAGTAGAGCATCGGGATCAGGGCGAAGGCCAGGAACCCGAAGATCGCCGGCCCCGCCATCAGGTAGAACCAGAACCCTGCGCGGAACTGTCTCAAAGTGAGATCCTCATCTGTCGCGGCGGCCCAAGGTCTCGAGGAAGCGGTTGGCCGCCTCGGCGGCCCGGCGGCAGGCCTGCTCCGGGGTCAGCTCCCCCTGCAGCATGCGGTCGATTTCCGGCTGGATGACCTCGATGGCGATCTCGATGTAGTCGGGGGAGCGGGGGATCGTCATCGAGTACTTGATCTGCTCGAAGGCCCATCCGACGCTGGGCGGCCTGTCGTTGAGGCGGTCGGGGCCGAGCATCAGCTCCTCGGCCACCGAGCGGCGGGAGGGCACGCCCCCGGCCCGGACCTCGGCCGTGACCCCTTCCTTCGACCCCAGGACCTTGACCAGTTCCCAGGCCGCTTCCGGGTGGGGGCTGTTTTTGGTGACGGCGAAAGCGCCGACCGCGATCTCCCCGCCGTGCCTGCGCACCGGCCCCTTGGGCAGCAGGGCGACGTCCCAGTCGAGGTCGTCGACCCGGTTGTAGATGCGCCAGTAGGTGGTGTGCCCGCCGTACACCAGCCCCATGCGGCCGCTCGCGAAGCGGGTTACCGGCCCGTACCCGGGCCGCGGCGAAATGCCGCTGGTCACCTTGTCGTGGTAGAACTGCACCCCCCGGATCGCCTCGGGAGAGTCGAGGAGGCAGCGGGTCAGATCCTCGTTGAACATGCTGCCGCCGGCCTGGCGCACGTAGATCAGCCACTCACCCCACCAGGAGGTGCTGATGTCGGAGCCCCAGATCCGGGTGCCGTCCTCGCGCACATGAGATATCGCCTCGGCGGCGTGGAAGAAGTCGTCCCAGGTCCAGTCCGGGGTCGGATAGGAGACCCCGGCCTCGTCGAAGAGCTGCCGGTTGTAATACAGCATCGACACGTTGATGTGGACGGCGAGGAAATAGAACTTGCCCTTGTGCTGCATCGCCTTGATGACCTCGGGATAGAAGTCGTCGAGGTCGATCTCCTCGCGGTCGCGTTCGAAGTAGTAAGTCATGTCGCGCAGGAAGGGGAGCATGTACGCAACCCAGACGTCGCCGGTGTAGAAGACGTCCGGGGCGTCGCCGGCCGCGGCGAGAGTCTTGAACTTGGTCTGGTACTGGTGGCCGGGCACCCAGATCATGCGCAGGTCGATGTCGGGATGGCGCTCGCGAAAGCTGGCGGCCAGAACCTCGTAGCTGTTCTTCATGTCGTTGACGGGGACCAGCCAGGAGACCTCGACGCGGTCTCCTCCCGGCTCCAGCGACCGGGCGCCGGCGTACCAGAAGCCGGCCGCGGAGGCGGCGATGAAGAGCAGGGGACCGATGCGCTGAACAAGTATCTGCACGAGGATTATCCGTTACTTCCAGGGGCCGGAACGGTCGGCGGCAGGCAGTCCGGAGACCGGGCCGCTTGCCGGGACTCCCCGGTGGGGCGAGGTTCACCACCGGCCGGAAGAGCGCACAACAGCCAAAGCATATTTTTCCAGAATGTCCAGATCCGACGGGTTGCCGGGAACCGGGGCCGCCATCACCTCAGGGATGAAACGCAGCTGGGAGGAGAACGGGTTTCTCCGCGTTCGGGGCTTCTTCGAGCCGGGGGAGGCCGCCGTTCTGGGCAGGGCGGTCGCCGAGGTGTCGGAGTGGCCCGCGGACGGCGGCGAATGGCTGCATCATTTCGAGCGGACCGATTCCGGGGTGCGCCTGTCGCGGTCGGAGAACTTCGTCCCGTTCCAGCAGGATCTCCACGCCCTGCTCACCCGCGGCAAGGTCGTCGACGCGGTCTCCGAACTGATGGGGGAACCGGCGGTCCTCTACAAGGAGAAGATCAACTACAAGTACCCCGGAGGCGGCGGGTACGCCGCCCACCAGGACGCCCCGGCCTACGAGTTCGTCGACTACCACGTCACCTGCCTGATATCGGTCGATCCCGCGACCCCGGAGAACGGCTGCCTGTTCTTCAGCCCGGGGCTGCACGGCCGCGGCTTCGTCGCCCTCGACGAGCACGGCTGCATCGAGGAGTCGGCCGCGGCGAAGATGGAATGGGTGCCGGTCCCGACCGATCCGGGGGACATCCTGTTCTTCGGTTCGTACGCCCCCCACCACAGCCCGCCGAACAACACCGGCCAGCCGCGCCGGCTGCTCTACGTCACCTACAACGCCCTGTCGGCGGGGGACCTGCGGGAGCGCTACTACCGGGACAAGCTCGCCGCCATCGAGAAGATGAGGGAGAATCCCGAGGAAGCCGGGATGATCAGCAAGATCAGGCACTTTCGAGGAAGGACGGAACTGTGAACGACCCGGGACGCATCGATCGATCTCTGAGCGCAGACCTGCGGGCGAGCCCCTCGGCGGCGCGCAAAACCGACCTGCTCTTCGCCTACATGGAGAGGAAGGGGGACATCTACTACGACCGCAGCGTCACCCAGCTCGAGCACGCCCTGCAGTGCGCCCGCCTGGCGCGCGGCGAAGGCTCGGCGGCACAGGTGGTGACCGCCGCCCTGCTCCACGACATCGGGCATTTCATCCTCGACGAGCACGACGAGACCGCCGACTTCCAGCACGACGACCTCGAGCACGAGGTTGTCGGGGCCGACTACATGGACGGCCTGCTTCCCGGGTCCATCGTCGAGCCGATCCGCCTGCACGTGCCGGCAAAGAGGTACCTGTGTGCGGTCGAACCGGAGTACCGGGACGGCCTGTCCGCCGGCTCGAAGAAGAGCCTGGACCTGCAGGGAGGCCCGATGTCGGACGAGGAGCGGCGGGAGTTCGCCCGCCATCCCCACCTCGACACCGCGGTGCGGCTGCGCCGCTGGGACGACCAGTCGAAGATCGAGAACCTGGAGACTCCCCCCCTCGAGGCGTACCGGGCCGACGTGGAGGCGAGCTTCGAGGCCGGCTCCCCTCCCTCCGGCTGAAAGGTGCGCGGGATCGCCCGCTCGATAGCGGGTGGATCCCCGGAGGATTCAGGGACCGACATCCCGGCGCCAGGGGCCCCGCTCCTGCACCGCCACCGCCAACGCCGACAGAAGAAAGGAAACCATGTCACCGAAGAAGGCCGCCATCCCTCCGGAGATGGTTCACCAGTTCGTCAACGACGCCCACGGCGACCTCGACAGCGTCGGGAAGCTGCTTGCGCGGGAACCCGCCCTCGTCAACTCCTCCTGGGACTGGGGGGGCGGCGACTGGGAGACCGGGCTGGGAGCCGCGGCGCACATGGGCCGCCGGGACATCGCCGAACTCCTGCTCGGCAAGGGGGCGCGCATCGACCTGTTCGCCGCGGCCATGCTGGGCCACCACCGCCTGCACGATCTCGAGCTTGCCCAGCATGGCCGCGGCGAACAGG
>JAPOZF010000647.1 GCA_026706165.1 Gemmatimonadota bacterium | reverse complement strand
GGCGGACGAATGCGACGAGAACTCCCCGGTGCCGAACGGGGAGCCGGACTGGCGCCCGACCGTTGATTTCTACACCCCCGGCGGCATGAAGGTTCCCGGCGTCCCCGGCGCCTACATCCTGCTGCCCACCGCATACCACCACTGGCAGGAGGACGCCTTCCCATCGACCATCGACGTGCGCCTGGCCACCAGCCGGGACGGAATCACCTGGTGGCAGCATCCCGACCGCGAACCCTTCCTCCGCCTGGGAGCGGACGGGTCCGCCAGCTCGGGCATGATCTTCGCCAACCCCTGGCCCATACCGGTCGGGGACGAGCTGTGGATCTACTACGGAGGGGCCGGCCGCGATCACCGGGAAGAACTCCGCAACCCGTCGCTGTCGGGTGTCTTCCGGGCGCGGATACGGCGGGACGGGTTCGTGTCGGTCCGCGGCGGGTACGGCGGCGGGGAGTTCACCACCCCTGCGGTGACCTTTTCCGGGGCCCGCCTGGAGGTCAACATGGAGGGCAGCGCCGGCGGGTGGCTGCAGGTCGAGCTGCAGTCAGTCGACGGACGCCCGCTCCGGTCTCACCGCCTCGACCGCTGCGACACGATCCGCGGCAACTCGGTGGCGAAGGCGATCACCTGGAACGGCTCGTCCGATCTCCCGGAATTGAGGAACCAACCGATACGGCTGCGCTTCGTCATGCGCTCGATGAAGCTGTTCGCGTTTCAGTTCCGGGAATGATCCGGGCTCCAGGAGTGCGGATCCTCATGCCTGGCGAACCACATGAGCACCTGCCCGACCCGCTACGTGTACGAAGGACAGACCCTGTCCGGCCTTCCCGGACCCGTGACGATTCGGTTCCTTGCGAAAGCCGCATTTCGCCATTGGAGGACCGATTGTTCAGTCGATTTCACCCAGTGCCAGCGCGCGCGATTCGGCGTGAATTCACCGCCCTCGATCGTACCTCGACTCACGCGCGCAGGGGCTGACCGAAGGAGGAAGCCGTGAAAATCACCGATGTGAAAGTCTTCGCAGTGGGGGAGTTCGTGTACGTCAAGATCGCCGCCGACGGGTTGCACGGCATCGGGGAAGCCTCGCTGAGCGGGAGGTCGCTGGCGGTGGTCGGCGCCCTCGAACACCTGAAGCCCCTGCTGGTGGGGCAGGACGCCACGCGGATCGAGCATATCTGGCAGGACATCTTCCGCGGCACCTTCTGGCGCGGGGGGCCGGTTCTGCAGTCGGCCCTGGCCGGCGTCGACATAGCGCTCTGGGACCTCGCCGGCAAGGCGCTGGGGGTCCCGACCTTCCGGCTGCTGGGGGGAGCGTCGCGGGACAAGGTCCTCCTCTACCGGCACTCCGGCGGCGGTTCCCCCGAGGAACTGGTCCGGCACGCCCGCAGGCTGATCGACGAGGGCTGGCGCGTCCTGCGGATCTCCCCGATCCGCTGCGACGGCCCCTTCGATCCCAAGGCCGCGGTGCGCCGCGGCATCGAACATATCGAAGCCCTGCGAGCCGCCATCGGCGACGAGCTGGAGATCATCCTCGAAGTGCACACCCGCCTGACGCCGCCGCGCGCCATCGAGCTGTGCAACGGCATCGAGGCCTTCCACCCGTTCTACGTCGAGGACCCGATCCGCTCGGAGAACCCCGCCTCCTTCAGGACGCTGCGGGAACACACCAGCGTTCCCCTCGGCACCGGAGAGCAGCTGCCGACGAAATGGGCGTTCCGCGAGCTGATCGAGGGAGAGCTGGTCGACTACCTGAGGGTGGACATCTGCCACTCCGGAGGCATCACCGAAGGGAGGAAGATCGCGGCAATGGGGGAGGTGCATTACCAGGAGCTCGCCTGCCACTACACCGCCAGCCCGGTGAGCACCGCGGCGATGATGCACCTGAACCTGGCCGTCCCCAACTGCGCCGTGCAGGAGTACTCGCCCCCCGCCCCCTGGATGAACGAGGTGATCGAGCACGATCTCAGGACCGAGGACGGGTACCTGCTGAGTTCGGATGCCCCCGGCCTGGGAATCGACCTGAACGAGGAAGCGGCCGCGGCCTATCCCCACTCCGGGAGCGAGCCGCCTCACCTGCGCCGGGGTGACGGCTCGGTGCAGGACTGGTAGTCCCCCTCAGGCGGCGAAATTCTTCTCGTCGAAATACAGGTTGTCGTCGATCGGTTTTCCGCGGGCGACCCAGACGTCGCGGAACAGGGTGCCGCGCTTCGGCGGCATCGCGGCCACGACTTCAGGCGGCACGCTGCTCCGGCCCCACCGGCAGTTCACGGTGTTGTAGAGGCTGAACAGGCAGAGGCGGTCCCATTCCCTGTTGGTCCAGGTCGACCCGGAGTGGCAGATGCCCTCGGTGAAGACGACGACAGATCCCGGGGGGCAGGCGTAAGTCTCCCACAGGGGGCTGTCCCGGCCGCTGGCCTCCTCCGGCAACTCGAACGCCGCCTTGTGGCTTCCCGGGATGAACAGGGTGCCCCCGCCTCCACAGGCCACCTCGTTCAGCTCCCACACCACCCGCGTGAGGCCGGCGTGGATCTTCCCGGGCACCATCTGGTAGAGGTGGGAATCTCCGCAGAGGTTGAAGTACCCGCTCCCCCCGTGGGCGTTGAAATTGTCGTTGCCGAAGGGCCTCCGTTCGGTGCGGGTGCGCTCGAAGCGGAAACCGTAGCAGTCCTCGCTGGCCAGCCCCTGGTGCGACACGATCTCGTTGAGAACGCCGGCGAGCACGGGGTGGTCGAGCATCACCTGCGAGGGACCGCCCACGGAGTTCCGCTCTTCCGGCGGCAGGGACTCCGGTTCCTCCATCAGCTTGTGCTGATGTTCGAGAACCGCTCCCAGCTCGTCCTCGCTCAAAAGCCCGGGAAGGCAGATCCACCCCTTGACGTCGAAAGTGTATCTCTGCCCATCGGTCATGGGAACGATCGGCAGACCGTCTCCGTTCGTCGTCGGCAGCAGCTGGCTGTCCATTCTCTTCCTTTCTCACAGGTGAAGGCGGCGATTCGAGCCCCCGGTCCGCCGGGATTCCTGATGCTTGGAGCCGGAACTCCCGAGCCCGGGTCGGGGAGCTTCTTTTTACGGGCGGAAAATTACCTGCAGCGACTGTGCGGACGGCGATACCGCCCGTCCCGGCGGCATGCCGTTTACAACCCCTGGATCCAGGCCGCGTTCTCCGCCAGCTCCCGCACGTCCCCGGGCCGGTTGATCTCGTACATGAAAACCCCGCCATAACCGATGTCGGAGAGCGCCCGGTTCACTTCGTCCCAGGCGATGTTCCCGCGCCCCGGAAGCAGATGCTCGTCCCGCTCGCCGTGGTTGTCGTGCAGGTGCAGCGTGATCAGATGCCTCCCGACGGTCCGCAGGGCCGCGGCCGGATCGCCGCCGAGGTTGCGGTGGCCGGTGTCGATCACGGCTCCGACGTTCGGGGCGCCCAGATCTTCCAGCAGGTCGACGAGGCGCTGCGGATCGCCGGTGTAGCCGCGGGGGCCGGTGTTTTCGAGGGCGAGCCGCACGCCTGCCGGCGCAGCGTACACGGCGACCTCCCCGAGATTCATCAGGTAAGCCGCGCGCTTCTCGAGCCCGAGCTCTTCCTCCGGCTCGGGAATGGCGATGTCGTGCGTCACCAGAATGCAGCCCCCGAGGTCGGCGGCCAGGTCCACCGCCTGCTTGTGATCGTCGAGAGCCTTGCGGTGCCCCGCCTCATCGAGACTCGCCAGATCGCAGGCCGGATCGCGCTGTTTCAGGTGGATGTGAATGGAGTTGAGGTGAAACCCCATGTCGGGAAGGGCCTGCCGCAGGAAGGCGCGGAACCCTTTGTCGGCGAAAGCGAAATTGGGGTGGTAGTCGCACAGTTCCAGCGACTCGATGCCGGCTTCGCTGAACCTCGCCAGCACCTCCCCGGTGAGCAGCTCCCCGCGGAACGGTATGGTCGAAGCGCCAAGCTTCACGGCCTTTCTCCTTTCTTCCCACAACGGCCCTTCCGGTCGGCTGGCGGACCTGGGAGCGAACGACAGCGACCCAGTCCGCCAGGCGATGGACCGGGGAAGGCGGAATCATATATCTTGCCAACCCCCCCAGCAACCGCTCCATCCATCCGTTCGCGGATTCCCGATCCGGATTGGAAAAGAAACAGATGGCCCTGATCGATATCGGCTCCACCAGGCCGCTCTTCGTCGAGGACTACCTGATCGAAACTGCGAATCGACTCGCGGTCGACGAACCTCCCCGGGCACCATCGAAGCCGACGACAATTCACAGCAACCGAGACCTGCCCCTGAGAATGGGATTCCCGAGAGGTTGATCGCATGCCACGCAACCAGGCAGACGAACCAGAGGCAACCATAGCCGAAACCGGCTCATCCTCCGGGCCGGGCGCGGTGCCCGGGCTGGTCGAGGTCACCGCGGCGCGGGTATCGCCGCCCCCAGGGTGGGCGCTCCTCGAACTCCGGCTGATGAAGCTGATGGAGGACGCGGTCGAGCCGATGGTCGACAAGTACGCGGAAAAGGGCGGGGCCTTCTACTACGCCGACGACGTCGACGACCTCTACGAGAGGGTGTACAACTGGGGCCTGTTCTACGCGATGGGGGCCGATCGCAAGGTGCTCG